>NZ_JBZXVU010000008.1:0-231764 GCF_058892565.1 Hirschia sp.
AAGATCACTTAAGGGCAGTTTAGAGACTATCGATTTGCACCGGGAATCCATTTTACATCTTGTTTCCCGTTTCCATTTGCGTACCGAGCTGCAACGAATAAAAAATCCGATAATCTATTTATGTAGGCAAGGGCTGGAGGGGAAACAATTTCACCTTCGGTGTCATTTAACTTGGCGATGAGTGTTTCTGCACGTCGGGTAATTGTTCTTGCCATATGTAGATAGGTCGCCAAAGGCGTACCTGCAGGCAACACAAAACTATCCAATGGCGGGATATCCGTGTTCATTCTGTCGATTTCAGCTTCCAGCCATTTTACTTGAGATTCCACTATACGCAACGGTTCCCATTCTAAAGGTTTGTCTTGTTGTGGATCAGGTTCAGGTGTTGCGAGATCTGCACCTAAATCAAACATATCATTTTGAATACGCTCAAGAGCAGTCGCTAGCTTTGAGTGCTGACCAATGTGCAATCTAGCAATACCAATTGCACTATTGGCTTCATCCGTCGCACCATAGGCTTGCACCCTTATGTCATATTTGCGAACGCGTTGCCCTGTTGCTAAACCTGTGGTGCCGTCATCACCGGTACGCGTATATATCTTGTTGAGTTTGACCATATTAAGCGCCTTTAAGTTTCATTTCCTGCTTTGAGAATGCGCATTCTCTGGACTTGGGTTCATCCAATTGCACCGGAAGAAAAGCCTATCGCGATCAATATAAGAATAGCGATAAACTGAGCAAGAACGCGTAGCCGCATCAATTTATTAGAACGCGAAGGTTGTTTGTCTGATTTTGAAAATAGGTTTATTAGCCCCAAAACAAGGATAATAAACACGGCCGCCATTGCGACATATAGCAAAATGCTGAGTGGAGTATTCATGCGTGCCAGTCTAACTTACTTATTTCACTCTGGCGACCCGCATTTTGAGCGTTGTAAGAATAATAAATCATATCAATTTTCACGCGTGAATGAAGTGTACATTTTCTTCCATAGTGTTTCGGCTAGTTTGAAGAAATTACCGTGAGGCTAAGAATGGAGCAATGCCAATCCTTCATGGTAAAAGTGGTATGAAATATGAATGCAGGGTTTTGGGTGTGTTGATGTCGCTTTTTTTAAACAATTTAATGTACTGGTGCTCGGTTACTTGATGTTATTTAATGTGTGAGGATTTAAAATTGTCTAATAACCCACTGTTATCACGAAAGAAAATTTCTAAATGGCAATGGTCGGCGATCGCTGCTATCGTTTTAGCGGGAGCTGTTTTGGTTGGCGCATTTTTCGCCATGGCATTTGTTCCTTTCAATATTTCGCAAAAAATTCAAAATAAAATCAGTGAAGTTCGCGCCAAGCCAGTTGTGCGCGGAAATAATGTTGTGTCTGAATGGACGCAATTTGAAACAGCTTACCTGACCTTAGAGAAAACAGAAGTTAGCTTGGGAGAAGTTGACGGAAGCGCGACTGGTGGAGGTATAGATTATTTTGGAAATTCGCTCGTTTATGCGGCTGCAAATGGCCTGATTGGCTTTCTGGATATGGCGGAGAGCTCGATAGAATATTCAGATATTCGAGTGCCTATGGACTATGATGAAGTGCGCCGAGACTATTTTTCAGAACAGTCTGCATTTAATCAAAATTGGTATCGTGTCGCGGATATTCTAATTGCGCCAATTCCTAACACACAGCGCGCCTATTTATATGCCTCGCATCACCGCTTTACTCCAGATGACATGAATATATGTCTCTATGTCAGTCGCATAGAAATTGAAAACACGTCGAATGGAATTGAGTTTGTATCTGGAGAGTGGGACGAAGTTTCCAAGCTCAATGCTTGTTTGAACATGGAAGAGCGAGAGTGGAAATTTTCGGGTCATATGTCCGGCGGTCGAATGACGCTTTTGGGTGATGATCAGATGCTCGTTTCTGTTGGGACTTATGCATTAGGTAATTTTGAAGGCGAATGGGATGCTGTTCAAGCGGATTCTGGAAATGACCTAGGGAAAATTATCAATATCAATCTCACAACGAAAGAAACAAGTATTTACGCCACTGGATTTAGAAATCCCCAAGGACTTGTCTTTGATGCATCTGGACGTTTGTGGGAGGCTGAACATGGCGCGCAAGGCGGCGACGAAGTTAATTTAGTAACGCAAG
This sequence comes from Hirschia sp., assembly GCF_058892565.1. Taxonomy (NCBI): domain Bacteria; kingdom Pseudomonadati; phylum Pseudomonadota; class Alphaproteobacteria; order Hyphomonadales; family Hyphomonadaceae; genus Hirschia; species Hirschia sp. The sequence continues at coordinate 2,153 of NZ_JBZXVU010000008.1, forward strand.
ATGCTAATTACGGTTGGCCGAATGTATCGTACGGATTTGACTATGGCGGACCGCGCAAGCCCTTTGAACTTAATCCTGAGCAAGGACGTCATGAGGGCTATACCAAACCCGCATTTTCTTTTGTGCCTTCAGTTGCTGTGTCGAATATAATTCCAGTTGAGAATGCAAAAGGTTTTAAACTTTGGGATGGTGATATTCTAGTCCTATCTTTGAAGGAAAAGACAATTTTCCGCTTGCGACCAGATGATGGGCGTATCGTTTATGCCGAGCCTATCGCAACGGATCGACGTATGAGGGATGGCTTCATGCTGGAGAATGGATGGTTAGCTTTATTGACTGGCCGAAATTCAGTGATTTTTATTCGGACTGTTAAGGGCAATGAAAACTCTACAAAAGCCCTTTCAATTTCAGGCTATGACTCAATTTTGCCCCTTGAACAAAAGGCTGCTGATTTTGAACGAGAGTTCAGTTGGGGACAAATGCTTTTCACTGGGAAATGTGCGAGTTGTCATGAAGTCGATGAATCAAGCAAAGTCGGACCAGGGTTAAAAGGTATTGTTGGCCGTAAAATTGGAGGCCAAGAAGGCTTTCCCTATACAGATGCGTTGGCAAATGCATCTGGGAAATGGAATGCCTCCAAATTGAATGCATTCCTAGCTGATCCAAATGCTTTTGCCGAAGGTACATCCATGCCGGGAGTTGGAATGGATAAGTACGAACGCAAAGCGCTAGTCGAATATCTTGCTGAATTAGAATAACCAGCGATGATCTCAAAGTCAGGGCTTTATGTCTTGGCTTTGAGGTATTCTTCTATCGAACGTCGGGCAATCACCATTGCTTGGACTTCGCCGGCACCTTCGAAAATGTTGAGAATACGTGCATCGCATAAGACTCGGCTAATGGCATATTCCAAGGCAAATCCGTTGCCGCCATGAATTTGAAGAGCATTGTCGGCTGCTGCCCATGCGACGCGGGCCCCAATGAGTTTGGCCATGCCTGCTTCCAGGTCACAGCGCTTGCCACTGTCTTTTTGTTTCGCAGAGTAATAGGTGAGCTGGCGTACACCGACGAGTTCTGCTGCCATCATGACAAGCTTGTCTTGAACGCGAGGAAAATTAAATATTGGGCCGCCAAATTGTTGCCGATCTAGCGCGTATTGCAAGCCAAGTTCTAAAGCAGCTTGAGCAGTACCGATGGCACGAGCAGCGGTTTGAATGCGTGCACCTTCAAACGTGGCCATCAGGTATTTAAATCCCATGCCATCGCCTGCTTCACCGCCAAGAAGGTTTTCTTTAGGGACCTCAAAACCATCAAAACCTAATTCGTATTCTTTCATCCCGCGATATCCGAGAACTTCGATTTCACCACCTATCATACCATCTGCAGGAAAGGGGGTGTCTTCTGAGCCGCGAGGTTTTTCGGCGAGGAACATGGATAGACCTCTAAAGTCGGTCGTGTCTGGTTTTGTACGTGCCATGACGGTCATCAAGTCTGATCTTGAAGCATGGGTTATCCAAGTTTTATTGCCAGTGATATTCCAATATTCACCATTAAGCGTGGCTCGAGTTCGAAGGGCACCTAAATCAGAGCCTGTATTTGGTTCTGTGAACACTGCAGTTGGCAGTATTTCACCGGATGCTATTTTAGGCAGAAATGCTTCTTTTTGAGCTTGGGTGCCGCCATTGAGAATGAGTTCGGCTGCAATTTCGGAGCGAGTTCCAAGGGAGCCTACGCCAATATAGCCGCGTGATAATTCTTCAGACACGACACACATGGCGAGTTTGCCCATGCCAAAACCGCCAAATTCTTCAGGAATGGTTAGTCCAAAAACACCCAATTCTGACATTTCATTGACAACACTCATGGGAATGAGTTCGTCTTTCAAGTGCCATTCATGAGCATAGGGGACGACTTTTTCGTCTGCAAATTTTCGAAATTGATCACGCACCATAGACATGGTTTCATCAAGACCGGAATTTTCAACTGTAGCTTGGCCCTTAGCATTTTTAATACATTCGGCAGCGCGCAGTCTTATTGTTGGCGTGTCGCCAAGTTGTATCAATGTCTCAACTGCCGAGGTTGTCACGAAATTTGCGATAGTGTTTTGAGAAATACCCAGATCAGACGGGCGCGCCATTTCGCACTGCGTCATTGGAATACCGCTGGATAATTGTTTGAGATATTCTGAAAATAAAATCTGGCTTAGCAGGGCGTCAGCCTCACCAAATTCTCCTGCTTCAGATAAGCGGTTTGCCCAATTTGATGTTTGGGTCAATGTTTCAGCATAAGCACACATCCACCCTAGGCCGTGTGTAGAGCGCTGTTCTGCATCCATGAGTGAGCGGTTGATTTTTCCGTCAGGTGCTATCTTTGGCACAACAGAATTAAGAGCACAGGTGTAAAAAATGTTGGCAGCTTTTGCTGCGTCAGCAAACAACTTAGGAAGTTTGTCTCGGCTAAGTGCTGTTTTATCTGTATTTTCTGTATTCTGTGAAGATGTTGTATTCGCTGTCATCACTTATTTCCCTATTATGCTGCAGTGCAATATAGCAGAAATAAATGATTTGTCGCCCCTACCTTTAGGAGAGGAGGATTACAAAATAAGCTTAGGCGCTGTTTCGGCGAACTAAACGCCTGCTTTTAGTGTTAGTAGCAGCTTGAATTTGGGCGGATCGTAAGTTCCGAAGCTGATGAGAAAAAGCATTTCTCCATCTGTTCAGGTTTGGCACCGATGTAAGTTACCTCAAATGAGCAGTAGAATTTTCCGCGTCCAAGATCTTGGCAACTCAAATCATTTATAGATTCAAGTGGTGCGCCGTCCGACCATTCAGATATAGCTGCTTTTACTTTTGAATTAGTAGGAGATTCATACCCACTATTGCATGCGCTAGTCAAAGCTGTAGCTATGCAGATAACTGCCCCCAATAGATATTTCTTCACGATGATTCCCCTCAAAAACGATCGGTAGTTTGCAATTATAGATTGCGCCCCTCGGTCTTGGATGTTCATTTCCCAAAATTACTCAGTTAATTCAATAACACGACTAAGTTAACTGAGCGTTTCATAATATTGGGAAAGACAAAAGTAGGAAACTAAGCCTTTTTATCTTTTAAAAAGAGAGGGGAGGTGGCTTCTACACTTCATGATGAGGAGCATCTACAATATCAGCAGGGTTTTCACCTAACAATTCCTTTTCTCGCATTGCCCAGAGACGTTTTTGATAACTTGTTTGAATAATATCGGTGATAACAAGCACACCAATAACGAGGTAGAAAGTTGATTTTGAAAGGGCTTCAATTTCGTATCCGAAGAAAGATAAGTGTGCGAGATGCCCCCCTTCTGACACAAGAAGTACACCTACGAGGAATAGGATGAACAGACCTAACACCTCATACATTCTATTTTTCTTCAAGAAATCGGCTACATAATCAGCCATGACTATCATCAAAATACCAGAAGCGATAATCGCGATCGCCATGATGACAACTTGGTATTCTGTTGTTCCATCGGCTGTCTTTGTATTGGCGATTGCCATAGCGGAAAGAATAGAATCAAAAGAAAAAACAAGATTCATGGCAACGATCATTGAGATCGCCTGAGTGACTGATTTTTTCTTTTCGCCTTCGGAACTCTCAATATGATCAACGACCATAAGGTGAGAAATTTCTTTGATGGCTGTGTAGATGATGAAACCGCCCCCAGCGAGTGTGACAAGAGCTTGTAGGTTGAAATGGCCTTCTATGATGCCTTCAAAGGGAATGTGAAACAAAGGTGCTTCAAGCGCACTAAATAGTGAAACGATCACAATAAGAAGAACAATACGAAACAGCATTGCCAAACCTATTCCCCATTTCCGAACCATCGAGGCTTTTTCTTCGCCCACACGTTTGGATTCAATGGAGATGTATAACAAGTTATCAAACCCGAGTACGACTTGTAGGGCCAATAGCATTAATAGGGTGAAAAAGCCTGAGACTGATAATAATTCGGCCATTCTGGTGTCATCTCCGCAGGAGTATTTAGTTAATGTCGCATAAATCGATGTTATCGGAGCTTAAACGCACCAATACTGATTTGTGAAGGTGATCAGCGTGTTCGCTGAATTTTATGGGTGATGATTTAAGGCTGGAAACCATAGTTTAATGTTCAAATTGGCGTAGTCTTTCTGAAACTGCCTTGGCAGCGGCCGATTCAATTGCATCTGCTTCACCAAAACGTTGCAAAGCAAGTCGCCATAACCATTTTGCCCCACCTGGGCGACCAGATGCTGCGGCGTGATCGCCAGCGAGGGCAGTCAGCTCGGCGAGTTCAGGTGTGTTTTCGTCTCCCTCTTGCACCAAGCTTCTACGAATATCGGCAAGTAGAGTGTCAGCATTTTCGAGTTGTCCAGAATCTAATGCATCTCTAATTGGTTGAAGTCTTGGGTAGGTGCCGGATTCAAAATCAACGCTAGAATCTGAAATAGGGGCAGGGGGTGGTAATTCTGACGATGTATGGTCTTCGTCACTCATTTCGTGATGGGGACCAGACATAGTTGTTTCAGCGAGAGTTTGAATGTCCATGGGTTTGCTGGAAGATGCGGCAAGCTCAGGGGCTGTTTCACTGTCTTCCATGATTTCTAGCTCCGCCAGAGAATCTATGGTTTCCAATTTGTCAAGTGCTTCAACGTCTTCTATTTCTGGTAAGTCGTCTTCAGGTAAGTCATCAGGCTCTTCAATATCAACGTCTTTTATATCTATGTTTTGAATTGTCGCTTCGTCTTCTGATGCTTCTTCTGGCAGTTCTTCTAGCTCAATTTCTTCTAAAACATTTAGATCTGATACATCAGAAATGTCCGATACTTCGTCAGTTTCTAGTTCCGTCTGTTCATCAATATTGGCATCGAGTTCTTCAATATCTGATAACTCTTCTAGTTCCACATCTTCCAATGGTGACGCATCTGTTTCCCCCTCCAAAGAGGTTTCGGACAGATTTAAAGTATCTAGATCTTCGTCTGAGTTTTCCGGGGTTGAATTCTCTAATAGAGGTTCATCCTCATTTAGGCCGGAAACGTCGAGTTCAGCTTCCTCTTCGAGTTCTGGTAGCTCAACGTCAGCTATTTCCAAAGGCTCTTCAAGTGTTTCAGTTTCTAGTGCTTCTTCATCTTCGAAGCTAGCTTCCAGAGGTGTCTCATCTGCTTCTTCCAAAGAAACTTCAGATATTGTCTCTTCTTCTGAATTGATGCCCTCTTCGTTCGCTTGAGCCTCCGTTATGGACAATGGCTCAACTTCACTTACCTCTATGTCGGGAAGTTCAGATTCAAGTTCAAATGCATCTATTTCAGCCGTATCAAGTTCGGGCAAATCATCCGCTGTAAATGACGCTAAATCTTGAGTTGGGCTTAGTGCTTCTATTTCTGAGTTAAACTCTTCAATAGTTGCACTTATTTCGTCATTCTCGGAGAGGTCTTCTGATGTCGTCGTTTCAGTAGATTGATCCTCGATATCTAATTCAACTTCATCCAATGTTTCAACTGGTTCTAATTCTTCAATCACATCTGATTCTAGGGCTGATTCTTCAACAATATCTAGTGGTTCTTCGCTAATCTCTGCGTCATCAGTGATAGTGACTGGTTCAAGTTCTTTAATTGACTCCAGATCTAGATGTTCAATCGGTTCAAGGTCGGAAATAGGTGAGTTTGATCCTAATTCGTCTGCTCTTGTTTCTAGAGTTTCGATATCAAGGTTTTCGTGTTCTACGTCTGGTTCTTTTTCATCTACATCTAGATCAAAATCAGTCTCGAATCCCTCTATTTCGACTGGCTCAGTCTCATGTTCAGGTTTTTCGTTTAACGCGAATATAGCTGCGCTTCCGCCAGTTGATGCGACTGCTTTTGCTGTTAACGCGCCGAGTTGCTTTTCAAAAGCATCATCTTCGTCGATAACTTCTGCTTCGTCTTCATCAGAAGAGTGATTTTCATTTTCTTCGATGATGGTGTCTGCATCGGTATCGGCTTCGTCCATCGCAGCATTTGCAGCTTCTAGTGCAAGCGTTTCGATATCGTCATCGTTGAATTCGGCGTCCATTTCCGAGGCAAACTCTTCAATGACCTGTTCCTCTTGCGAGACATTGCTGGGCGTATCGAATGTTGTGCTCGAAGATGTATCTTCTGAATCAGGACTTTGTCCTGATGTATTGTGAAAATCCATAGGTTCTTCGACAAGCTTTATATCAGACGTGTCTTCAAGGTCGCTCGCGCCAAATCTAGGGCGTTCAAAAGGTAATTCATCTCTTGGGTAGGCTGGGCCTTCGGAATAATCTTCTTGTTCATCTTCCTTGGAACGTAGAGTATTGGCCGCAACTCCTCCGGCGACACCAAGCGCTGTGGCCCCAATTATGCTATCTGTTGAGTTTGCATTGTCTTGTTCAGTTGCGCGAGGTCTGTCGAGGTCTTCGGCGGCTTCTTGTAACCAGCTTGGGCGTTCATGTGGATGTGGTTCATTTTGAGTGTCTTGATCCGCAAAAGCAGGACCGGATAAATCAATTTCAGGAGCAGGTTCAGGATAACGCCAGTTAATTTGCTCAATTTTGGCGCGAGGAGATAACCCCATTAGGAAGAGAACAAGCCCTAGCAATGTGAGGACAAGGCCGACAGCAACTAACCATAGCGTTTCAGTGTCGGTGACATTGAAGACGCCGCCCGGCGAATCCTTTCGTAACCAAATGAACCAGCCTCCACCAATTGCCAAAAGAAGGCCCGATAGCAGTTGCAGCGCTCTAATCATTTTGAATCTGCGTCCTTGTAATCATTTACACTACTTCACACCCGATATCTCGCCTTCCGGCTATTATACTGCTCACACCTAGAAAGATAAACGGTTGGTTAATTCAATACCTAATTCTTGCAATAGTTCAAAGGCAAAGCAGCATTTAAACACAGTCTTTCACTAGAAAGCCCAGCTTTCTTTCACATAATTTGACAGTGAAGCCTGCGATTGGGGTGCTTTTGAACTATTGCGTACACAAAATTCCTAGCTTGCGTCCATCTTTATCCACTGGTTAATCGCGATTTCCAATTCACTAAGAGGGATTGGACCGCTTGCCAGAAGGATATCATGGAAATCTGCTAGGCTGAATTGTTCACCAAGTTCAGATTTTGCTTTCTCGCGTAGCTCCAGTATTTTGAGCATACCAATTTTATAAGCGGTCGCTTGCCCTGGCATGACGATATATCGGTCGATTGCTTTGATACAATCACCTTCAGGGTTGGGTGTATTGGTCATCAGATATTGTGTCGCTTGCTCACGAGTCCATTTTTTCTCATGTAACCCTGTATCGACGACTAGACGTGCTGCACGCCATAATTCCATGGCCAAGCGTCCAAAATCTGAATATGGATCTCGGTAGAAACCCATTTCCTTAGGCAGGTATTCGGTGTAGAGCCCCCATCCTTCAGTATAAGCAGTATAGCGCCCATATTTTCGAAATTTTGGTACGTCTTTAAGCTCTTGAGCAATCGCCAATTGCATGTGATGCCCCGGAATGCCTTCATGATAAGCAAGAGCTTCCATTTGGTAGGTTGGCATGCTGCTCATTTTGTACAAATTGGCATAATATGTCCCCGGACGTGAACCGTCTGGAGCAGGACGTTGGTAGAAAGCTTTTCCGGCGCTTTTTTCGCGGAATGGTTCAACGCGTTTTACGATCAAATCAGCCTTAGGAAATGTATTGAAAGCAGAGGGGAGTGCTTTTTTCATCACGTCAATGAGTTCGGTGGCTTCTGCCAGATAGCGGCTACGTCCAGCTTCGTCTTCACTGTAGTAAAATTGTGGGTCAAAGCGCATAAATTCGAAGAACTCAGAAAGGTCGCCTTCAAACCCGACCTTCGCCATAATCGTTTTCATTTCATTATGAATACGATCGACTTCAGACAGCCCCAACTCATGGATTTCATTGGCATCCATGTCTGTTGTGGTCATTAATGCGAGGCGTTTTTTATAATAATCGGCTCCGTCAGGAAGTTTCCAAGCACCATCATCAGTGTCTGCGTTATTTATGTCTTCCTTTACCCATGCCTCCACTTCCTCATAGGCTGGCTGCACATTTGTTAATAATGCGGCATTTGCCTCCATGATGAGCGTTAGCTTTTCGTCACCGGAAATATCAAGTGCATTTATTTTTGTTTTGAAATCTTCAAATAGAGGACTGTCCTCTCCTTGAGTAAATGGAGCACCAGTCAAGACATTTTTGATATCTGAAAGCACATATTCATAGACAAATTTGGGAGGGCGGATTCCATCTTTCGCGCGGCTTTGTGCGTTTGAAAGATGGCCATTGAGATAATTTCTTATTCCGTTTAGACGTCCAATATAAGCTTTGGCATCTTCAACTGAGGTCACACGGTGCTGGTTTATGAGGAAAGCAGGGATGCGGCTTTGTTGGCCGTACATTTGATCAAAAACATATCCATGATTGCGATATGGGAACATATCGGCTTGTTGTTTTGCACGCAATTTGAACAAACGGTATGATAGTTGAGCGTTGGACGGAAGTTTGTCGTAATCAACGAGATTTTCCATGAGACCAACAGCTGCTTGCTCTAATTTATATTCAGCAATTTTGGCTGCGTCAGATGTGTCGTCCCATTTGTCATAGTTGGTTTTCATTCCCAAGCTGGTTTGAAACATTGGGGATCTGGAAACCCGAGCATCAAATTGTTCTTGAAAAAATGCATTTAGCTTTTCGGCTTCGGAGGCAAAGTCCATGATTTCTTCGGTTGAAGTTAGAGCCTCTTCTTTCACATGCGCAGAAGCTGCGGATTTTTTAATGCCGGCTGGAGATATTGTGCTTGGGGGAGTTTCTGCTGTTTCGGTATTACTCACGCAGGCTGCGGCAAATAAAAGTGCAAAAATGGAAACGGTATTGCGCATATTGATCAGGACTCCAGAATATTTGTGCAGACATACAATGCCTACTGTAACGTATTCGTCAATCGCAGGACTTTATTAACCTTTTTGAACCAAGAGTTAACAAAACGTGTTTAATTTTTCCCAAGGGTTCAAGGTTTCTTTATTTGTAATGCTTTGTGACCGTGGGGCGATTGGATTGGTAAGCTAGGGCATAAAAATGACGGGCGCTGAGGTACTTGATTTGGGGAGAGATGCGCTATGGGCGACCGTGGCTATGGCGACTCCTGTCATGGTGGCTGGTTTGGTCGTTGGTGTTGTCATTGCGCTTATGCAAGCGTTGACACAAGTTCAAGAAATGACACTTGTTTTTGTGCCTAAAATTTTAGCTATATTTCTGACTTTATTGCTTTTTTTGCCTATGATGGGTGCAACTTTGGCCGGTTTTTCCGATTCAATATTTGCTAGAATTGCGGGGTATTGAATTGAATGGAAGCGCTGATGCCATATGCATGGGCTGGTTCTCTTCTTTTCTGTCGGATTGGAAGTGTTTTGATGCTGGCTCCTGGTTGGGGTGAAAGTTCTGTCCCAGCGCAGTTCCGTTTGTCTGCCGCATTGCTGGCAACAATGGCCCTTGTACCCAATTTAATAGATCAGATGCCGCCTGTTCCTGAATTGGTTAGTCAAAGTGCTTTGTTAATTATCAGTGAGATTCTTATTGGGATCATGATGGGGGCAGGCGCACGAATTTTGATGAGCGCTTTGCAAGTTGGTGGACAAATTATCGGTATCTCGTCTGGTTTAGCGATGGCAACCCAATTTGATCCGACAATTGGGTCCTCGAGCGCAATTATTGGGGTGTTCATGTCCATGACAGCGATTGTGCTCATTATGATCGCAGGCATTCACAGAGATATGCTTCAAGCTGCTGTTGATAGTTATCAATTATTCAAACCCGGAGAGCCTTTACCAATTGGAGATGCTGCTCAATGGGAATTAGGAGCAATGTCGTCAGCATTTAAACTGGGGTTGCAGATTGCTGCCCCCATCCTCGTTGTAGCTTTGGTTTTTAATCTCTCAATTGGTTTGGTCGCGCGGCTTATCCCTCAAGTGCAAGTGTTCTTTATAGCTATGCCAATTCAGGTCATGCTTGGTTTGAGTATTATGACTTTTATTTTGGGAGGTGGGTTACTTGTTTGGTTAGATGCCTTGGGCCGCTATGCGCGTCTGGAAGGGCCATTTTAGGGAGGGATGAATGGCTGAAGACCAAGATGATTCGCAGAAAACCGAAGAACCAACCCAGAAACGTCTCGATGATGCACGTAAAAAAGGTGATATCGCTAAAAGTCAGGACGTACCCGTCTGGTTTATACTTCTAGCAGGTGCAGCTCTAATAGCGGGTGCTCAGCCTTTAGCGAGTAGCATAGGTGGTCCGCTCACAATGTTGCTTGACCATCCGCATGATTTTCAGCTTTCGGGCGGCGGTGCTCAGCGGTTGATGACCGCTATATTGGGTGAATTATTGGGGCCGATGGCCATTGTTTTTTCCATTATCATTGTTTTCGCGATATCAGGGCATGTGGTTCAACATATGCCTTTATGGACCGCAGAAAAAATGAAGCCGAAGCTAAGTAAATTGTCTCCAATAGGTGGTCTGAAGCGGATGTTTGGGCCTCAGGGGTGGATGAACCTTTTTAAGGCTATTTTGAAACTGATCGCGGCAACTGTGGCAGTTGCTTTTGCGGTATGGCCAAGTCGCCATGAGTTGATCAAAGTTGGTGAGATGGATATCTCGGCTTTGCCTCTGATGATTCAAGATAAAGCTAGTCGTTTGTTTTTAGCTGCGCTTATTGTGGTTGGTTTTATTGCCGCCATAGATTACGTTTTTCAAAAACAAAGCCACGCAAAAAAAATGCGGATGTCGCGCGAAGATATCAAGCAGGAAAACAAACAAAGCGATGGTGACCCGATGGTCAAAGCAAAATTGGCTGCTTTGCGTCGTCAACGGTCACAAGGACGAATGATGGCGGCGGTTCCCGAAGCGACTGTTGTGGTTACAAACCCAACCCATTATTCGATTGCATTGAAATTTGATCCAGAAGTCGATGCTGCACCTATATGTGTGGCTAAAGGTGTTGATGAAGTAGCGTTACGTATTCGCGAAATTGCAAAAGAATCAGATGTGCCGCTTGTGGAAAGCCCGCCTTTAGCGAGAGCGCTCTTTGCAACAGCTGAATTAGAACACGTTGTCCCCAGAGAACACTTCGAAGCGGTGGCAAAAGTGATCAGTTTCGTTATGAGAACTGGTAAAAAGAAATAATTATGGTTAACCGCACGCAGAAATGCCTTATATACTACCTAAGTACACGCTTAATGCATGACCGTAATGTCACGTTGAACAATGAATCGAGCCGCCATGTCAGATTTTAACGATACTCAAATGACCAATGAACCGTACACAGAAAAAAAGAAGATTGATTTTCTTCAGACTTTTTTCTGGCTGAGTGTTGCTGTTGCAGGGGCGGCGGCGGGTGTTGCGCTTATGTGGGGGGAAGAAATTGGCTTTGCATCGATAGTGCTTCTGATCGCGCTCGGTAGTTTGGCGATGGTGCTGCTTCTGTGGGTGACGCGCGGTGCGGGACGAAAGCTAGGTGTATTTCCTGAACGCGGCGCTGCGGAAGAGGCGGCGCAAAAAGCCGTTAAAGGTTTTGCTTGGCTTGAAAGTTTGAGCGAGCCGGCATTGGTAACCGAGCGCGGCGGTGCTGTTGTAACTGCCAATAGCGCTTATCGTAAATTGGCGGAAGAAGCTCACGAAATGGGCGAAAGCGGCCCGATTCCAACTGTTGATCGTTTGTTTGGAGCAAATCCGGGTTTGGCGGCCCCGATTTTCCGTTTGGCAAAGGCAATTAAAGCAGGTGGTGCACGCGAAGAAACACTTCCGGCTTTGATGTTTGGTGATAGTGATTCACCTGTCCAGTTTACAGCGAATGTATCTCCGGTTGGAGCAACACGCGCACTTTGGCGTTTGCGTAAAACCGATGGTGGAGGGGTTGATAATTCTGCTGTTGATCCGCGCGCTTTGTATGTTGAAGATGCGCCTGTTGGGTTCTTCTCGGCGCGTAGGGATGGGCGAGTGGTTTATGTGAATGCAAGTTTGCGTAAAATGTTGAGCTTGCCTGATGAACTCGGCGGCCTTCGTATGGATGATTTGATGCGTCCTGAAGGGTTGAAATTGATGCGTAAAGAAACACGCGGCGGCGCGAGTCAACGTGCTGATGTTGTGCTTCGTTCGCGAAATGGTGTCGAGCTTCCTGCTTTGTTGACGACATCGTGGACTGGCAAAGGGCCAGATGCGCTTTCTCGTTCTGTTGTGCATTTGGGATATCGTGCTGAAAATCCACCCCAACAGGAAAAAGAAGATAAAGCACATGGGTTAGTGTCCCCCGGTCAAGTTAGTGACGACACAATGTTTACTGACGCACCATTTGGTGTTGTGCGGCTTGAGGGTGACGGTGTCGAAACTGCTGTCATGATGGACCTAAATCGTGCTTTGCGCGACATGACAGAGGCGCGGGCGCAACCGGGAGCGAGATTTGCCGATCTGTTCATCGCAGAAGATGGAGAAGAAGGTTTAGCTTCAATGCTAGCCAAGGCGCTCGACGGTGCTGTTGAGCTTAAGCTTGCATCAGATACTGTTAAAGACCCAAAAGATGCCAAGACTGTGGATGTCTTTATTGCGCTTGATCGGCGCGGACGCCCAGCGGCGGCATATGTTATTGATACCACTGAGAAGAAGACGCTTGAACTGCGTCTTGCGCAAGGTGAGAAGATGCAGGCGATTGGCCAATTGGCTGGTGGTATCGCACACGACTTTAATAACCTTCTTCAAGGTATTATGCTCAACACAGATAAACTTCTTATTCGTCACCCGCCGGGCGATCCATCCTTCTTTGACTTGAAGCAAATGTATGAGCTTGCGGCGCGTGGTGCGGAGATGATCTCCATGTTGCTGGCGTGGTCACGCAAACAGACATTCCGTCAGGAAGTGCTTGATCCATCAGAAATGCTATCGAGCTATTATGTATTGCTACGTCAGATTATCGACGAGCGGATTAAACTTGACATTGTGCATGGGCGTGACCTTCCGCAAATCCGCGCGGATCGTGGACAGCTTGAAACAGCGCTGACAAATCTTTGTACGAATGCACGTGATGCGATGCTGGAGAAAAATGGTAGTGGTGAACTAATTGTCAAAACATCGCGCGCAGATGCGGCTATGGCCCGGAAAGATGGCTTCAATCATGTTCAAGAAGGTGATTATCTTCTTATAGAAGTCATAGATAATGGGACTGGTATTCCTCCGGAGCTTGTTGAAGAAATCTTCCAACCTTTCTTTACAACGAAAAAACAAGGTGAAGGAACAGGTCTTGGTCTTGCCTCTGTTTACGGGATTGTGAAACAGTCTGGTGGATATGTTTACCCTGTTTCAAAAGTTGGACGCGGAACAACGTTTAAGATCTTTATGCCAGCCTATGTAGCGCGCCCTGAAGAAAAAGCAGCAGCTGATAAAGCAGCTGAACGTGCGGCAAGTGAAGCCGAAACAGCGGCGCAGGTGAATGAAATTGCCGAGAAAAACCGCCCGAAAGATTTAGCGGGGCGCGGTCGTATCATGCTTGTTGAAGATGAGGATTCTGTTCGCGGACTTGCATCTCACTTGCTTTCAACATTCGGCTATCAGGTCATCGAGGCGGCAGATGGAGAAGAGGCGCTTGAGCTCATTAAGGAAAATGCGGGTCAGATCGACCTGTTGATTTCAGATGTGGTGCTTCCGGGAATGGATGGGCCGGCATTGCTTAAAGAGGCCAAGCAATATCTTACAGGTGCTCGTGTGATGTTCATATCTGGATATGCAGAACGTGATTTGGCCAAAACGCTAGATGAGGAACGTGAGATATCATTCTTGCCTAAACCGTTCACATTGCGTCAGCTAGCGGAACGCGTGAAAGACGAACTTAATATCGTTGAGGCTGCATAAGCCCTGCTCGATATTATAAGAAAAACCCAATCCATCACTTATATCTAGGTGGTGGATTTTCTTTTTAGCCCATATTTTGTGTGTGGAAATAAAACGAGAACAAAATCACATTCTCTATTTGTTCTTTTGGAACATTTGTGGTACAAACTTATCCAACAGGCGATGGAAACCGTTGTGCAAAGCCGTTGAATAGTCACTGGCAGTGTGCAACATATGATGGAGAATCAAATATGGCGCGTGCGTCTTTGCAAGTTGTGGAAAATAACGGAATGGATAAGCAAAAAGCCCTCGAAACGGCTCTTGGTCAGATCGAACGTAATTTCGGTAAAGGCTCCATCATGCGGTTGGGCGATAACGCATCAATGGATGTTGAGGCGGTATCAACTGGTTCTCTCAGCTTGGATATTGCACTAGGCATAGGTGGTCTGCCTAAAGGGCGCATTATTGAAATTTACGGACCTGAAAGTTCCGGTAAAACAACATTGGCGCTACATTGTATCGCGGAAGCTCAGAAAAATGGTGGCGTGGCTGCTTTTGTTGATGCAGAGCATGCGCTTGACCCTATTTATGCAGGTAAGCTGGGTGTAGATCTTGGTGATCTTCTTGTGTCTCAGCCAGATACGGGGGAGCAATCTTTAGAAATTGCTGACACACTCGTGCGCTCTGGTGCTGTGGATGTGCTTGTGATTGACTCCGTGGCAGCTTTGACACCACGTGCAGAGCTAGAAGGTGAAATGGGGGATAGTCTTCCAGGGCTTCAGGCACGTTTGATGAGCCAAGCTTTGCGTAAACTGACTGGATCTATTTCCAAATCTAAATGTATGGTCATTTTTATCAACCAAATCCGTATGAAGATTGGTGTGATGTTTGGGTCCCCTGAAACAACAACAGGCGGAAATGCGCTGAAATTTTATTCTTCAGTGCGTCTGGATATTCGCCGTATTGGTGCTTTGAAAGATCGCGATGAAGTTATTGGTAACCAGACGCGTGTCAAAGTCGTTAAGAATAAAGTCGCACCTCCATTCCGTCAGGTTGAGTTTGATATCATCTATGGTGAGGGTATATCTAAAACAGGTGAGTTGATTGATCTTGGCGTGAAGGCCGGCGTTGTTGATAAAGCAGGGTCTTGGTATTCATACGGATCAGAACGCATTGGTCAGGGTCGTGAAAACGCACGTACTTTCTTGAAAGCAAACCCATCAATTGCTGCTGAAATTGAAGAAAAAATCAGAGCTGATGCAGGTTTGATTTCTGAAGAAATGTTAGCAGCAGGCCAAGCAAATATTACAGATGAAGAAGATCCTGACGTAGCAGTAAACGAATAGAGCAAGCTGAATTGATAAAACCGCGTCGAAATACGTGGTTTTATCAATTAGATTAAGCGTCATTTGGCCAAATCACTTGGCCAAATGATATCAGCACTATATATCGCGGTATGGAATTGATTTGCTCCGCTCTCTGAAAGCTCATGACTGACTCTAGTCATTTCTGAACATTGATAGCGGAGTGCCCACGCACGAAATAGGAATGCTCTATATGTCTGATACTACCGCAAGCTTTAAAGCCAATCCGTCCAATAGCGTAAACGGTGTGCGGTCTCAGTTTTTAGAGTATTTTAATTCCAATGGGCATGAAGTCGTTCAGTCTGCGCCTTTGGTGCCTCAAGGTGGTGATTCAACTCTCTTGTTCGTCAATGCCGGCATGGTTCCGTTTAAAAACTTGTTTACGGGTGCTGAAACACCGGCATTCTTGAAGGCGACGTCATCGCAAAAATGTGTGCGTGCAGGTGGTAAGCATAATGATCTAGATAATGTGGGATATACAGCGCGCCACCATACTTTCTTTGAGATGCTTGGAAATTTCTCTTTTGGAGATTATTTTAAAGAGCAAGCGATTGTTCATGCTTGGAATGTTGTTACGAAAGTATTCGGCCTTCCCGTCGACAAGCTCGTGGTCACAGTTTTCTCTGAAGACGATGAAGCGGCAATGCTTTGGAAAAAAATTGCTGGCCTTTCTGATGATAAGATAATTCGGATCTCTACCTCAGATAACTTCTGGTCCATGGGTGATACTGGCCCTTGCGGACCTTGTTCTGAGATTTTTTACGATCATGGTCCAGATGTTTGGGGTGGCCCTCCTGGATCGCCCGAAGAAGATGGTGACCGTTTCATTGAAATTTGGAATCTCGTGTTTATGCAATTTGATCAATCTAAAGATGGATCACGCGTAAGTTTGCCAAAGCCATCTATTGATACTGGGATGGGGTTAGAGCGGATAGCTGCCGTTTTGCAAGGTGTGCACAATAATTATGAAATTGATTTATTTCAAAATTTGATTGCAGCTGAAGAAGATGTTTACGGTCTCAAGCAGTCTGAAAAAACTTTGGGTTCGCTACGTGTTATTTCCGATCATTTGCGTTCTTCAGCATTTTTGATTGCAGACGGTGTGACGCCTTCAAATGAAGGGCGTGGGTATGTATTGCGCCGTATTATGCGCCGTGCCATGCGTCATGGTCATTTGCTTGGATCTAAAGAACCACAAATGCACAAACTTGTGCCGGCGCTTGTTGCAGAAATGGGAGTGGCCTTTCCTGAACTTGGTCGTGCGCAAGCCTCTATCGTGAGTACGCTTGAACAAGAAGAGGGACGCTTCCAACGCACTTTAGGGCGTGGACTTGCTCTCCTTGAAGATGCAACCTCTTCTATGGGGAAGGGAGATGTACTTCCCGGAGAAACGGCCTTCAAACTTTATGATACTTTTGGTTTTCCAGTTGATCTGACGCAAGATGTTTTGCGGGCTAAAGGCATCGAAGTTGATGAAGTTGGCTTTGAAAAAGCAATGAAAGTTCAACGAGAAAGTTCACAAGCCAGCTGGCAGGGCGCTGCTGAAGGTGATGCTGTTAAAGTCTGGTTCCAGACGCGGGATGCACACGGAGCAACCGAATTTATAGGGTATAGTGAAGAAGCCTCTGAAGCTGAATTAAAATCAATCATCATTGATGGTGAATTGGCGACAACAGCGAATGAAGGCCAGAAAGCAGAGCTTGTTTTTGATAAAACACCATTTTATGGCGAATCTGGTGGTCAGGCTGGCGACCGTGGTGAAGTGCGTTTTGCTGGTGGGGCTGTTTTCCGTGTGCTTGATACACAAAAGCGCGCAGGCGATGTATTTTCTCACATTGGTGAGATGGTAACGGGCGATATCAAAGCAGGTGTGAAAGCCTTGTTAGAGGTTGATAGCGTGCGGCGTTCAAATATACGTTCGAATCACTCAGCTACGCACATTTTACATGCGGCATTGCGTAATAATCTTGGTGATCATGTAACCCAAAAAGGGTCGCTTGTTGAAGAAGATAAATTGCGTTTTGACTTTGCGCATTCAGGGACGCTCTCCCAAGTTGAGCTAGATAAAATTGAAGCAGAAGTGAACGCTGTTATTCGTCAAAATAGCGAAGTGTCCACAAAAGAAATGGCTCCAGATGCGGCGATTGAAGCGGGTGCAATGGCGCTTTTTGGTGAAAAATATGGGGACAGTGTCCGTGTGTTGGCTATGGGTGAGGCGCTTGAAGGTGGCGATAAAGCCTATTCTGTCGAGCTTTGCGGCGGAATTCACGTAAGACGTACGGGTGACATTGCTGTGTTTGCAATTACGAGTGAGTCAGGTGTTTCTGCGGGTGTGCGCCGTATTGAAGCGGTGACTGGTGCTGCTGCGCTTGAGTATCTAAAAAGTAAGGTTGCAATTGCGCGGTCGATTGCGGATCAATTGAAGTCAACAATTGAAAAAGCGCCTGAGCGGGTCGCGGCTTTGCAAGATCAAAAGCGAGCCCTAGAAAATGAGCTTTCTGACGCGAAAAAGAAGCTTGCCATGGGAGCGAGTGCTGGCGGAGCGGCTGCTGGTCCAGAAGAGATCAATGGTATCAAACTTTTGGCGCGTGTGGCTGATGGTGTGCCGGCCAAAGATTTGCGTGGTTTGATTGATGATGCCAAGAAACAGCTTGGATCAGGTGTAACTGTCTTTGTGGCAGTTAATGACGGCAAAGCTGCTGTTGCAACAGGTGTAACAGATGATTTGAAAGACAAGATCAGTGCTGTTGATCTTGTGAAAGTCGCTGCGGCAGCTGTTGGCGGTAAAGGCGGTGGTGGTCGCCCTGACATGGCGCAAGCAGGTGGTCCTGATGGTTCAAAAGCAAATGATGCTGTTGAGGCAGTCCGCGCGTTTCTTAAAAGTTAGTCGGTATTGAAAATGGCGCTAATGTCTGTTTCAGACATGATGCGCCATTGGCCCGGTTGTAAATCTTCTGGAAGTGTTAGTGCGCCAATGCTCTCGCGGTGGAGGGCATTTACGTGGTTTCCAACCGCAGCAAACATGCGGCGTACTTGGTGATATCTGCCCTCATGTAGCGTCAATATGGCTTCGCGTTTACCAAGCGCATTTAGTTCTGCAGGCAAAAGCGGCTTGGTTTCACTTTCCAACATTAATTCGCCGGCAGCAAAAATAGAATCTTCATCGCCATTTAAATCTCGATCAAGAATGACGTGATAGCGTTTTGGGGTTTGAGTTTTGGGGGATGAGACGCGGTGATTGAGTTGTCCGTCATCTGTTAGCAATAAAAGACCGGACGTTTCCTTATCTAATCTGCCAATTGGTGAAAGTAGCGGGTCGCGTTTATCCCATCTTGATGGAAAAAGTTCAGTTATCAATGTGCCACTATCTTTGCGACTGCATGTGACACCAGCAGGTTTGTTGAGCATCACGGCAAATCCGGGAAGCGGGTCAACAGGTTTGTCGTCAATCGTTAGTCTGTTTTGCAGATCTTCGTTTGGTGTGACTTTATCACTACCGCTTTTAAAACCTTTATCGCCCAATAAAATGCGTTGATATCGCGCTAAAGCATCTATTTCTTTGCGCGTGCCATAGCCCATATTTGAGAGAAGCTTGTCGAGCCTTACCGGCTTGGCATTTCCGCTCATTTAATGGCCTCGATTACCTTAAAGCCATGTGAGTCTGCTTTGGGAGTGAAGGATTTGAAGTGTTCATTGATGGCGCGTTCATAGGGCAAATGGCGGTTCGCCACGAGCCAGCAAATGCCGCCCTTGCGAAGCATTGAGCTGGCGCGTGCCATAAAAGCTTTTCCCAAGCCATGATCTTCCTCACCAGCATCGTGGAATGGTGGGTTCATAACAATGAAATCGAGGTCGGTAATGTCTTTGGGGCCTTTGCGCGCATCTTGCCATAGGAATGAGATACGTTCATCAGACACATTACGGTGTGCCATTTCAATGGCGCGGCGATCAATGTCAATCAGGAGAAGTGATTTAACTGCCTCGGATAGCAGGACATGGTGAGAAAGCAGGCCAAGACCGCACCCAAGGTCAGCACCGCGACCGGATAATTCAGGCAAATGTTCCATCAATAACAGCGAGCCGGGGTCAGGGCGATTCCATGAAAAAATGCCTGGTTGGCTCCATAGGCCGAGTTCTTCATCAAGTTGGGGGCCATTTTCTTCAATTGCTTTGTGAACCTGAGAGAGATCAGCAGGCGGCGCGCATGAAGCGATTTTCTGGTGTTTTTTAGAATCTAAACGAATATTTGTGCACCCAAGCAATTCCAGATCGGCTTTGAGACGCTGCCCGCCTTTTTTCTTGCCCGCAATGACGGAAATTTCACCGCTTGGTTTTAGAGCACGTAGGGCGTGAGCAAGTACGAAGCGTCTTTCCTGTGTGCCTGCTGGCGCAGCTATGGCGAAATAATCAAGAGCAGCATCAGGACTTTCGGCTATATCAGCGCTTTCTGGAATAAGCGGTGAGCATTGTTTTGCGCCGTCAGGAATTAAAACAAGTTCTTTGTCCGGTGTTCCGTAAACGCCGGATAGTTTGGAAGTGCTGTTTGTCATATACTGTATAAATTCAGTTATTTAAGAGTAGTCGCAAATACGTGCGATAAGATTGTTTTCGATTTCAAAAATAGTTGCGCCACGAATAGCAACTTGATCGCCGGGTTTGACGCCGTCGCCAAGTTCAGCAAGTGCGGTGCCGGTAAAGACTGTTTCGGCCGCAACGCGGTCACCTTGCACAATTATAGAAGCTAAACGATGGGAACGATCTTTAAAGGCTGCCATTGTGCCAGAGAGCACTTCGCGTAGTTGAGTTTTTCCTTGTAATCTCATAGAGCCACGAGGGTTCATAACCGTTTCAAACAAAACATTGTCTGAGCAGCAGGCTAGTACGCCGTCAATGTCGTCTTGGTTGCTTAATGTGACGTAACGTTCAACTAGGTCTGCTATGTTAGTCATCTTAACTCCTGAAAAAACTGTGTTCATTTTATATCACAGCGTATATCTTCTTCATATATAATACATCAACCTTTGCATATATGCTAAAAGTGCGCTAGATCGCCTCCTCTGTTACAATTATAGTAGTCTATTGGAGACCCCCATGGCTCTTCGTGTCGCCGTTTTAGGCGCAACCGGCAATGTCGGTCGCGAAATGATGAATATCCTTGATGAACGCAAATTTCCTGCGGACAGCGTTACTGCTGTTGCATCGCGTCGTTCTAAAGGTTCTGAAGTAAGCTATGGCGATAAGATTCTCAAATGTGTGGATATTGAACAAGTTGACTGGTCTCAGTTTGATTTGTGTCTGATGTCCGCTGGTGGATCTGTCGCCAAAGAGTGGGCACCTAAGATTGCTAAGGCTGGCTGTATTGTGGTGGATAATTCATCACATTTCCGCATGGACCCAGATGTGCCTTTGATCGTTCCTGAAGTGAATGCTGATGCAATTGAGGGTTATACAAAAAGAAATATTATCGCGAACCCGAACTGTTCAACAGCGCAACTGGTTGTGGCTTTAAAGCCATTGCACGATGCTGCTGGTATTGAGCGTGTTGTGGTATCAACTTACCAATCAGTTTCTGGTTCTGGTAAAGCTGGTATGGATGAACTTTGGAACCAAACCAAAGGGATTTATGTCAATGATGCGCCGACACCTGACCAATACACAAAGCAAATCGCGTTTAACGTGATTCCGCATATTGATGTGTTTATGGAAGATGGTTTCACGAAAGAAGAGTGGAAAATGTCTTCTGAAACTAAGAAAATTCTTGATTCAAAAATCAAACTCACAGCAACTTGTGTACGGGTGCCAACGTTTGTCGGTCACGCTGAAGCTGTGAACATTGAGACATCCAAGCCGTTATCTGCAAAAAAAGCACGTGCTATTTTGAAAGAAGCTGACGGTATCGTTGTTGTAGATAGCCCAGAAGATGATGGTTACATCACACCTGTGGAATGTGTGGGTGAATGGGCAACATTCATTTCTCGTATCCGTGAAGATGTGACCGTTGAAAATGGACTGGCTTTTTGGTGTGTTTCTGACAATTTACGCAAAGGTGCTGCACTGAATGCTGTTCAGATCGCGGAATTGCTGATTGAGCGCGGCGCATTGAAACCAGACAGCTTGAAGCCTGGCGCTCTCAATGACGAGATAACTGCTTAAACCGATTTAATCATTGCAGAATGGTTTGAAAGGCCGGGCAGAAATGTCCGGCCTTTTTGTATTTAATCACCCGGATGAATAATCAACATTACCAGTACGCAACTGGTCGAATTGCGGCTAGGGGCATATGTGCTCCTCTATGGATATGGGGAAAGAAGATGAACACGAAACCCGCACAATTATCTGACAATGGATTTTTATATGCCCTCGGCTGCTATTTTCTTTGGGGAGGGCTGCCGCTTTATTTTAAAATTCTGGAAAAAGTTCCTGCTCTGGAAATGTTGAGCCATCGGATTTTATGGTCAGTCCCTACTGGCATTTTGCTTGTGTTTTTTGCGGGTAAATTTGATGTCATTTATGCAGCTTTCAAGAATAAGAAAAATTTGTTCTGGCTCACGCTTTCTGGGATTCTTATGGGAGCAAATTGGCTGATCTATATCTGGGCTGTTCAAAACGGACGTGTACTTGAGGGAAGTTTGGGATATTTTATCAACCCGCTTTTCAGCTTTGGTTTGGCCGCCATCTTTTTTGGAGAACGCTTCACTAAATTTCAGATCATCGCAATCTTGTTGGCAGCGGCGGGTGTATTGAACCAAGCACTTGTCGTGGGGCAATTTCCATGGGTTGCGATTTCTCTGTGTGTGACTTTTGGGGTGTATGGTGCCATCCGAAAAAAAGTTCAAGTTGATAGTCGGGCTGGTTTTTTGTTCGAAGTCATTATCTTACTTCCGATAGCTTTAGCTTTTTTAACTTACGGGTGGTTAAACGGTCGGCCTTTTCTTGCGACTGATCCCACCGACAGCATATTGATAACGCTTGCTGGTGTGGTCACTGCAGCTCCTTTAATAATGTTTGGTTTAGCGGCAAAACGGCTTCGTTTATCTTCACTGGCCATGATGCAATATATCGGTCCGACAATTCAGTTTTGTGTGGGTATCTATCTTGGTGAGGCCTTTACACCTGAACATGCAATTACTTTTGGTTTCATATGGTTAGGCGTGATTTTGTTTTCTTTTGGTGCCTTACAAAATGAACGTCGTGCTAAAAAATTATTGGCCACCAAACCGACATAGACTTAATATTTTTTCGAATAGAGGGTTTGATGCGAAAATTTCAAGATGGAAATACCCCTGTTCAGGCTGGTCTAATATGTGCGTTGGGCGCATTTTTATTATGGGGGTTTTTGCCTCTATATTTTAAAATCCTTGAAAACCTTCCTGCCTTGCACGTCTTGGCGGAGCGCATTGTCTGGTCTCTACCTGCGGGTATAGCACTCGTGTGGTTTGGACACAGGAGCTCAGAATTTCGCGCTGTGTTTCGTGCGCCCAAGCAGTTGGCATGGTTGTGTCTTTCTGCTGGGTTAATGGGATTAAACTGGTTGATTTTTATTTGGGCAGCGCAAAATGGCCATGTGCTAGAAGCTAGTCTTGGAGCTTTTATAACACCGCTTTTTAGCTTTTCCTTGGCGGCAGTGTTTTTTAAAGAACGCTTTTCGGTTTTGCAATTTATAGCTATCTTTTTCACAACACTTGGTGTGCTGAATCAGGCGATATTTGTCGGGAAACTTCCGTGGATCGCGCTTTCTCTTTGTTTGTTGTTTGGCTCCTATGGGGCCATTCGCAAGAAAATTGTTGTGGATGGCCGAGTCGGATTTTTGCTCGAGGTATTGGTGCTTTTTCCGTTTGCGATGGCATTTCTGATTTATTCTTGGATACACGGAGCGCCATTAATCGCAGATACGGTTCGTGATTCCGCTCTTATTTCGCTGTCAGGAGTAGTGACAGCAGGGCCATTAATACTCTTCACAATGGCAGCCACGCGGTTACGATTATCGAGTTTGGCAGTCATGCAATATATTGCACCTTCGATTCAATTTTTGGTCGGATTGTTATTGGGAGAGCATTTCTCAATATCCTATGCGGCCACTTTTATTTTTATTTGGATAGGTGTTGCATTGTATGCTGGCGCGGCATTGAGGCAAAATCGACAGGTGAAAAAAATCCGCATTAAAAGCAAAAAAAATCCCCCGTGCCTCGCTATGCAAGGAGGGACGGGGGACAAAGAGTTACCATGAAGTTCGCTGCGGAGCGAATTCCCTTTATAGGTTTCAAGTCCCGTGCCAGTTTTCGCGCTGTTGGGGAGTTGGAAATTGCGTGTTTTTGAGCGAAATAAACGTGTAAATCGAAATTTCCATACCAATTTGAAAAGAGGTGTCTCTAATCGGTACAGATTTAGCGTTTCCTCTAATTCACTTGCACTCCAATGGCAGACTTTAAGGTCTGGTCCTAATTGGGAAGTTCAACAAAAGTGTTTTACAAGCACCCATACAGTGCGCTGATCAAGCGTTGTGAACGTTCATCCGTTTGCAATTGGTTGGATTGTCGGTTCATCACATAAGCCGCTGACAAATTGCGGTCTGGATCACCAAAGCCCATAGATCCACCCCATCCAGCATGGCCGAGTGTATCAATGTTTGGTCCATAAATGCGATTATTATTGCGCATCACACCGGCCGCAAATTCCATAGTGTAGGGAAGAATGCGGTCTTGGCCGAATGAACGACGTTGTTTGAAAGCTTCAAACTGCCCCTCAGAACTAATGATATGATTATCGCCAATATTGCCTTCATTCGCGAATGCAGAATAAAGCCGTGCTACCGCTTTAGCAGTTCCGTGACCATTGGCTGATGGAATTTCCATTGTACGCCATTCAGATCCGCCGCGATTAGGCGAGGCCCATTTGGTCAAAAAGGCCGTTTTGCGAAATTCATTTAGCTCGCCCAATTCGGGTGCTTTGGTCGGGCGCACAATCTCAGAAACGCGTTCATGCTCGCTGACAGGTGTTCCGATCCAAAAATCAATGATTTCTTTATTTGGATCAGCACCATCAGCGTTTGTGATCTTGTTCTTTAATTGCGTGCCTAGCGTTTTACCTGATACGCGCCAGACGAGTTCTGCAATCAGGTATCCCCACGTCAACGGGTGATATCCAGACCCATCTCCGGGTGTCCACATCGGTGCTGTATTAGCAAGTTCATTTGCAAGTGCATGGCTATCAAACCATAGATCGGGATTTATCTCATTGACGAACCCGGGAAGGCCCGCTTGGTGAGACAGCATCTGGCCAATCGTGACGTCTTGTTTCCCTTGGGCAGCAAATTCTGGCCAGACTTGAGCAACTGGAGTTTCATAGGGGTTTTCCAGCTTGTCGAATAATTCCATACAAGCTGTCAGCGCGGAAATAGGTTTTGTTGTTGAATATACGGGAACAAGTGTGTCCTGTGTCCAAGCAATGCTCTTGCGACGATCTTTCCATCCGCCCGTTAAATTTACAACCAATTCATTTCCGATATAAGCGGCGAACCCAGCACCTAAATCTTGCAGATCTGATGGAGATCTTTCTCTCGCATCCGCAAAGTTCAGCTCAAACGCGTCCTGAACGGCTTCAAAGCCGGGCGCGACATATCCAGTGATGTTATCTGTCATATCTGCTTCGTTCAATGCATTGCAGGCTGCGTCAAGTATTTTTCATCAAGTATCAAACAACAAGCGTTGATGTGATGTTTGAGTAACTAGTGTAGGCGCTTGATTTGAACTTTGGGCGGCATTCGAACAACATCGCCAGATGCCGCGATTGGCAGGTCTTTTAGTTGTTGCGTGACAGCGGATTCAATTATTGCAGCCGTGCCGCCGATTGCGCGTGCGAGGGATTCTTTAGGTTCATGGTTTTCACATAGATAGGCAGATAAAAGCAAAGTTGCTAAATCACCCGTTCCGCTAGGAATATAGCCAGTTTGTCTGGGAGTTTCACAAAGCCAAGCTGAATTGTGCTTTCGCTCTATCAGTAGATTACCAAGACCGATTTCAGTTGGAATAGATGTTACCATGACATCACATGGCAGGCCTTGGCAGGCTTTCCAGACATCTTCAGGTGTACGTAAGACATTAATGTCGGTGCGCGTAAGATAAGCAAATTCCCATAGATTGGGTGTAATCAAATCCGC
Organism: Hirschia sp.; assembly: GCF_058892565.1. Lineage (NCBI taxonomy): Bacteria > Pseudomonadati > Pseudomonadota > Alphaproteobacteria > Hyphomonadales > Hyphomonadaceae > Hirschia > Hirschia sp. The sequence continues at coordinate 27,572 of NZ_JBZXVU010000008.1, forward strand.
GCGCTGTATTAGCTCAGATTTAATCGCGTTGGCTGTGTCTTCGCGAATATACAGCCCTTTATGCGAATCTCCCATAATAGGGTCCACAACAATCCTCGCATCGGTAGGGGGAAGCCACGCTTTTGATTCGGGGCGAGTCGTCGCGCGTACTTTATCAATTGTTGCCGCAGCCACATGCACTTGATCTGGAGAAGCAAAATAGCCAGTGATGACGCCTCGGCAGCGTGCAAATTCGCCATGTGCCTCCACGCCTTCCAGCATAGAGGCGAGCCTATCGGCTGGAACTGCGCTACCGCCGGGCGAACCTAATCCAGGGTGACGACCAAGGAGTGTTGTTGGCGCAAGGGCGCAATCAATTCCCAAATGCGCCAAAGTTGCTGGTGCAATAGAGCCACCAACACTAGAAGCCGCAACAAATGACGAGATGACCAGAATTTGTGTCATGAAAATTCCTTGCGCATTTTGAAATTGATTAATGCTACACCATTTGCGATCGGGTGTTGCTTGGCAAGCGTCTTATAACCTCGCTTTTCAAAAAATGGACGAGCAACCAGACTCACATCAGATGTGATGGCATTGATATTCTGCCAGCGTGCATATGTTTCTAACGATGAATAGGCTTGTGCGGCAGCACCTTTTCCAGCGCTGCGCGGGTGTGCGTATGCAAAATCTAAATGGTGCTCGGGCGTGAGTGTCATTAAAGCAGCTATGCCGTCATCATCAGACGCAATAAAGAAAAGCTGATCACCAAATCGTTTGCGTGCACGCTCTCCTGCATATGGATTGGGTGCCCATGCGTTTAGCTGTTCTGGAGAATAATGGGTGCCGGCTAGTGCATGGATGCTGTCATAGATTAGTTGACCCACAGCATCGAGGTCTGCTTTTGGGGCTGGCAAAATTTCTATGGTGTATGCCATTTATTATCTCTTGGTTGAATTTTGATGGGTGATAATATTGAAAAAAATGGCATCTTGATAGGGTGAATATGATAAGCTGAAAATCACCTCTTGCTGCACCGCACAATTTTCTGCTAGTTTGTAGAAAAAAATATACGGGACCCTCTAAAGGGATAAAAACAATGTCAGCACCATTCACGACTTCACGACCGCGCCGGTCTTGCCTTTACATGCCGGGCGCGAATGAACGCGCTTTAGAAAAAGCTAAAACCATTGCAGCCGATACATTGCTGCTCGATCTTGAAGATGCCGTTGCGCCAGATGCTAAAGTTGAAGCACGCGATCGTGTATGCACAGCCGTGAAATCAGGTGGATATGGCAAGCGCGAAATTATCATCCGTATGAACGGCCTTGATACGATATGGGGCGGTGATGATTTGGTTGCGGGTGTGGCTGCTGGTCCCAATGGTATTTTAGCACCTAAAGTTTCATCTGCTGTCGAAGTCCATGCGTTGAATGATGCTTTGACGGAAGCTGGGGCAAGTGATGATTTCGCGCTTTGGATTATGATTGAGACGCCGTTATCTATTCTCAATCTAAAGGAAATCGCTGCTTGCGCTGAAACAACGCGTCTCAAAACATTTGTCATGGGAACGAATGATCTTGCCAAGGATATGCGGGCATTAATGACGCCTGACCGATTGGCTTTTCAAACACATCTGACTTTAGCTGTTACCGCTGCCAGAGCATATGGCGTCACTGCGATCGATGGTGTTTATAATGACATCAAAAATGCTGAGGGTTTTGAGGCTGAATGTCAGCAGGGGCGCGTTATGGGATTTGATGGAAAGACGTTGATCCATCCAGCTCAAGTTGAGGCATGTAATAGTGTGTTTTCGCCTTCCCAAGCAGATATAACTCAGGCCAAAGATGTTATCGCTGCTTTTGCTGATCCAGAAAATGCGGGCAAGGGTGTGCTTAAGGTAAATGGAAAAATGACAGAAATTCTTCATTTGGTTGAAGCTGAGCGCCTCATTGAAGTAGATAAAGCGATTCAATTGCTTGCACAGGACTAGCAAGTTGCGAAAGCGGCGTTAGTTTGCAGCCAAATCTTTGGTTGGCTTTACGCCGTGTATAAGAAAGACGAATGAAATGACCTATATTCTTCTGATCAATCCAGCTTGTTCAACTTGTCGCAACGGTCTCGCTCTTCTGCAGGAAAACGGAATCGAGCCAAAATTGCGGAAATATATGAATGTTTCCGAGCAATTATCAGTGGAAGAATTACGAGATATTGCCAAAAAGCTTGGCAATGTTTCCCCCAAGGCATTTGCGCGTCCCAAAAATATTCAGGCAGAGGGCCTCGATCCTGACATGGATGATGATGCTATGTTTGCGGCTATGGCTGAAAACCCAAAATTTATTCAGCGTCCAATTTTGATCAAAGGTGACGAAGCTCGCCTAGGGCGTCCGATCGAAAAAATGCTGGAATTGATCTAAAATATTAAAAAACGCTGTTCGCTATAAAGCGGGTAATGCGTCAGGAGAAGAGATATGAACCAATCACTCAAAGATGCCATGGCAGGTGCTTTTGGAAAAGAAGTCGCCGATAAGGTTGAAGCTAAATCCAAAGTGAAAGCGAATGCAGGTAATTTCTTTGAGGATTTTTTCGTTGGTATGCAGATCGTGCACGCCACACCAAAAACGGTCACGGAAGGCGATGTCGCACTCTACACAGGGCTAACAGGTAGTCGTTATGCGCTTTTTTCAGCCGATAGGTTTGCGCAGGATTGCGGGCTCGAGTCTGCACCGATAGATCCGCTCTTAGCCTTCCATGTCATCTTTGGGAAAACTGTCACTGATATTTCATTAAATGCAGTTGCAAATCTTGGATATGCGGACGGAATGTTTGTCGCGCCTGTTTATCCAGGTGATACACTACGTTCCGTATCGGAAGTCATCGGTATTAAAGGAAATTCCAATGGTAAAACCGGTGTTGTGTATGTGCGCACATCTGGCGTGAACCAGAATGATGAATTGGTGCTGACATATGTGCGCTGGGTGATGGTCAAGAAACGTGATCTTGATGCACCCGCTCCTGAAGCCGTTATTCCAGAGTTGCCAGCTAGTGTGGATGCGGAAAATCTTGTGGCTCCAATGATGGATGCAGAAGATTGGGACTATGAGCTAGCTGGCAGCCCGCATGCGTATGAAGAGTACACTATCGGCGAAAAAATTGACCACTATGACGCCTTTACCGTGGAAGAAGCTGAACACCAGATCGCGACTCGTTTGTATCAAAACACTGCCAAAGTGCACTTTAACCAGCATGAACAAGCACAGGGACGTTTTGGAAAGCGCCTTGTTTATGGGGGGGTGGCAATTTCTATGGCGCGGTCTATTGCGTTTAATGGATTGGCGAATGCAGCGCAGATATTAGCTATAAACGCGGGTGCGCATGCTAATCCGCTATTTGCCGGTGATACGGTTTATGCTTGGTCGGAAGTTATTGATAAAGCTGATATTTCTCAAGGTTTTGGTGCGTTGAGATTGCGTTTGGTGGCGACAAAAAATCAACCGTGTACTGACTTTCCGTATAAGGATGAAGACGGGAAATATCAGGAGAATGTTATTCTTGATTTTGATTATTGGGCTGCAATTCCCAAACGTGGCTAATCAATCTATAAATTAAACATCTTGATTGCAAAGCGATTAATCCCAAGGTTAGGCTGATCAATCGCTTTTTGCATTTTATCTACAAGGTTGTTTTATGGACTCTTTTTCCGTTGCCGCGATAGCGATTGCTATCTTCCTATCGGCCATTGTCCGTATCATACGAACCGATGCGGCGTGGAAAGCGGTCGATGAAAATTACGCAGGCGCAGATCATCTTCGAGATTTAACAGGTATTATCAAACGTGCTGGGCTTCAGGATATATTCGGACCACCAACTTTGGATGGGATCTTCCATGTAACACGTATGGAGGTGGTTCGGGCGCGTCGTTTCACGGGTCATTTGATGGGAAATGTGCGTCTGGATGCACTTTCCTTAGCAGTTTCTGTGGTATCTCTGTTGTGGCGGCCCTACGGTTCTGTGGGAGATGTGTTGAATATGTTCCTATTTTTTGCGCTTTTGTATCAGTTGGCGGGTTGGGGCGCGACGACAATGCTAATGAAAGACAAAAGCTAGTTTGTTTTTGCTATCCGTTCTTTTTGCCACCGATCAAAACGCGTCACGCCAAAAGCGGCTCCAAGCATTGTCAGTCCTGATGTAACTAACACGATCGGATTTGCGCCGAAGGTTTCAAAAAGCTGCGTGTAAAAATGTATCGCTAAAAAAGTGACGGCTGTGTTGGCGAGGAAGCGCCTATAATCTTTTGTGCCGAGCCAGATACAAACACCCAGAAAGATTGCCCAAGCAATAGAAAAGACAGATTCAGGGACATGTAACGCTTGTTCTCGCCAAGCTTGCGCGGCGCGCCATCCATCATCACTCGCCCATAGTTCGAAGACATAATCTCCCCAAAGCGAGCCGACCCAGAAAGCAAAATTGATCATGAAAAATGAAACTCGCGCAGCCATAGTTGTGACGCTGTGCCATTTTTTATGCAGTTTTTCCCGGCAGTAATATAATCCACCTGCAATCGCTGAAAACACGATGATTGTGACAAGGCATTCGCGGACAAAAATGGCGTAGCTCGCATGCCAATACATTGTACCTGAGCCTATAAGTGAACCAAAGGCGAGAGGGACAAGGGCTGCAAGAAATGGTTGTTTGAAGAAAGCGGCTCCACCAGTGAAAAGTAGAAGTGCTACAATTTGAGGGAGCCAGTTCATTTTGTCTGGCCAAACTTCTTGACTTTGCCAAGCCGTCCACCCCGCTAAACCTAGACAGCCAATGACGATCAGGCCGTGGGATAATATGCGCCATTCTTCAGATTTAATCTGGAATAGATGATAGCCCAGCCCTAATGAGGCTGTTGCGAGTATGAGTCCAACAATAGCGGAGGGTTGCAGGGCTAAAACGCCTGTTGAGACGGCAATCGCGCCTAAAATCATGAACAAATTGGCAAAAAGGCCAGCTCTTTTTTTGCCATCACTAAGAGACAAAAGATGGTCTGCCTCTTGTTGCGAGATTTTTTCTTCTTTTAGGAGGCGGTCTAGATCCAATGAGATTTTAGTCATGCTAATTCCCCTCACCATCATGCATTTAGGACTTTTTTGAGCCTTAGAGACAAGCTTACGTTGTGTTTGAGGGTTAGACAATAAAGATTGCAATAGCATCAAATCCATAAGGTGGTTAAGCTTGTTTGATTCTGAAATTACGCGAAAAAATAATGTCTAAACTCTATTTTCACTACGCCGCTATGAATGCGGGAAAATCCACCTTGCTTTTGCAAGCATCCCACAATTATGTCGAACGCGGAATGCGGACATTGCTTCTTACTTCTTCGCTTTATGCTGGCGATAGCGCTATTTCATCCCGACTTGGGCTAAGTGCTGATGCCACACTTATTGACGCGGACTCGGATGTTTTTGAGATAACGAAAATCGAGCATGCAAAAGGAAAACTCGATTGTGTGTTTGTCGATGAAGTGCAGTTTTTAACATCTAAGCAGGTTTGGCAATTGGCGCGAATTGCGGATCGATTGAATATTCCAGTGATGTGTTATGGGTTAAGGACAGATTTTAAGGGTGAGCTGTTTGAAGGTGCCGCACAGCTCCTCGCTATTGCAGATCACTTAAGAGAAATTAGAACGATTTGTTTTTGCGGTTCAAAGGCGACCATGGTTGTTCGCAAAAATGCAGAGGGCGGGGTGTTTCATAGCGGCGAGCAAGTTGATATTGAGAAATCTCATTATGTTTCACTATGCCGAAAGCATTGGGATGATGAAATGCAGCGGGCTGCTCAATAGTTTTATAGATATATGATGACCCACGTTAGCGTGAGTGAATAAACTGCAAGCATCGTTGCAGCTTTTCCCAATGCGAGGCCAGCATGGGTGCGTACAATTGGAACGCTGGCCGTTGCTGCTATTTGAGATATGGCATCGGCAATGTGTTGTGAAATGTCTTCTTGGGAATAGCGTGAAAGTGCAATCCAATATTTTACTTTTGCGTCTTTGGTTTGATCCATTACTTGTTCATAGGCTTGGTCGAATACATTCGCGGCGACCATTTCGCGTAAAGCTTGAAATAAATTCCATTTATGGCGGCGGCTTAAATTCCATAATTGTGCAGCAGTGGGATAAAGGGCCCAAATATCTCGGATTAGAAATAAACCAAGCGCGGCAGTGATGACATAGCCTAGTGCGGTACGGTCGAAAATTCCTAAAAAATACAGGGCGACAAGAATGGCAATAAAACAGGCTTTAAAAGCTAGGTTTTGAACAAAACCTAATAATTGCTCGCCGACAATTGTTTTGATCTGCGCTTCCAAATCCCCGAGGGCAATTTGTTGTGCTTCTTCAATCTTGGCATCGATTTTTTTCTCGATGGTCTTATCTAGCTGGTTGCGCGCTAGGGCTGCCCCACCCGACAGGGCGGCTGCGGCAATCCCTATGACTCTAAATACTGACATTGAATCCTAGATCATATTATTCGTTTGGCGCTGGGTCGCATTCCAAAATATTGTCGTATAATGGGTGGCGGGGTGCAAGGTTCTGCGCTTTGGTTTGTGCATCCCATGCTTCGTCACATTTTCCAAGTGTCGCAAACGCTATTGCTTTGTTGAAATGCGTGTTTGGATTTTTAGGTTCTATTTCCAAGGCGGCATCGCAAAATGGCAAACCTTTATCAGCAAGCCCCATGCGGGTCAGCAATAGGCAATGGCTGCTGAGAAATAGCGGGTTGTCTGGTTGTCCGGTCACGACTTTGGCAGAATATATCAAAGCAGCGTCAAATTCTTCGATATTAGATAAAACGCCTGCGCGACGCGCTGCATCCATCAGGGAACTAATGGGTAAGGACTGATATTTTTTTAGTATCTCATTGGCGTTTGGTGTGTTTAGGTGTGACGTGACGGGGACTAGAATTTCCAGCACAGGTTCAAGCAATTCGTCATCCAGTTTGATCTGGCTTGCGTTACCTAAAATTCCAGACTTTATCCAATAATAAGCAAATTCAGCATGATTGCGCGCTTTGGAATCTTGTCCCGTTCGCCAATAAGTGCTGGCTCGCAGGGCATGGGCATAAGCGTCAAGCTGTTCTTTGCCGCCATCGGCAGGCGTACTTAGATCAAAGAAACGTGCGGCGGACTGATAATCTTCGTTGAAATATGCTTGTCCACCTAGATTGGAATAGGCAAGCATTGAAGCTTCGCTGCCGGGATTTGCTTCGGAAGCACAATCTACCCATTTTAGCGGTTCATCAAATGCCAGAATGCAAGATTCAGGTATGTCGGAATCAGTTTCTGTTGGAACGGGCGTAACGTTTTGCGCTATTGTCGAGCCAGTCAACATCGCGGAGATGCTGAGGGCAATCATTGCTGTTCGTATTGTGTCAACCATTAGCGGCCTCCCGTTTTGACGGCGTTGAACCATCTTAATAGCACCTGATTTTGCTGATTCAGGTGAGATATATGCGTATGTCTGCTTATGCTGGCAAAAATGTGTTCTTAAAGCTTAATTGGTTTTATTTTTCACAGTGATCTTCACAAAATAATCAAATTTGGTGTGGCATAAGATGGCATGATTTCTTCACGCACACTTCCTCAGTTCATCTTATTTGCCGCCGGAACAGTTTTCGGTGGCCTTGTGGCATTTTTTACATGGGGGATGTTGTCCCCCGGTGATCCAAGCTCGGCATTCATGCCATTTGAAATACCATATCAAGATAAATTCCTTCATTTTGTTGCATTTGCGATAATGGCGCTGCCTGCAGGCATTGTTTTACCACGGCGGTATCTTGGCTTTATATGCATGAGTTTGATTGCATTGGCTGCCGGGATGGAATTTGCACAGCATGCCAGCGGAGTAGGGCGCCAAGCGTCGTTGTTTGATTTTATAGCGAGTTCGTTAGGGGCAGGTCTAGCAGGATTGCTAGTGCTTTATTCACGGCGTGCATATGGTCGCTATCGTCAAAAACAGTCCAAGAATGAGGCGTTTGCGGCAGAATAATTTGAGTGCGCCGGTGTTTCACCTGATTGCAAGCAATTTAAATTCTTGTGTGACACGCTTTGATGGTTAATATGGTACTCAGTATCGTGTAAACTAGTAAGGCTGGTGGGACGCATGGCCGACGACAAGCAGGCGAAATCTGGGTTGTTGAACCTTGATACCGATAATATCGATGTTGTTCTGATTGCTCCTTTTTCACCAGAAGGTCGCGCGCGCTTTGACGAATTTCTCGTTGATACCGTTGGGCCAGCGATCCTGCGTGTTGAAGAGCGCACCCAAAGACATGTGGAAGTTGTTCTTCTCAACGATCTTCTTGAAGATGAATTGGTAGAGCATGAAGCGATTTACCGAATGTTGCACCTTGCTGATATTGTCATTGCTGATGTGAGCACATTGGAAGGCGTTTTGGATGCTAAAGTAGTATCAGCTTTTTCTATTCGTCAGTCACTGACACCAAACCCAGCCATTGCTGTTACACTTGATGAGAAGTCGGTAAACTATCCCTTTAATATCGGATCTATGGTGATAAATGCAGGATCAGACCATGGGCGCGTGAATGCTCAGGCTATTTTGTATGCAGAAGTTTTGGCCGCAGTTGAAGGTAATCCTAGCCGAAAATATGTCAGCGATGTCTATGCTAGTTTGAGTGCATTGCGCACTGACCTGCGAGGCTCTCCCAATAGTGCAGGGAAAGAGCCAGTATATGAAGAAATTAGCTATAAGCCATTGCATAACCGGCCTGATGTTCGTCCACCAAGGTTTAACGTGGCAGTCGGAGATTTAAGACTCGTCAAGAATATTGATGTGTGGATCAATCCAGAAAATACCCATATGGAAATGGCGCGTGTTTTTGATACGTCAATATCAGGTACGATCCGTCATATGTCTTCACAATGGTCTCATGGCGGCAAGCGGTCTGATGATTATATTCGACGTAAACTCGCCGAGGCGATGACAGGTGAGGATGTGCCACCCGGTGCTGCCTTGATGACATCATGCAAGGGGCAATTGCGCAGTGAGCATTTCGTCAAAAAGGTTGTTCACGTGGCGGCAGTTAAGGTCAATGGAGATGATCCCGGGTGTGGCTATGTTCCAGTTAATGATGTTGGTGTGTGCCTGACGCAAGCGCTTTATAAAATACAAGACTATAATCTGAGTTGGATGGGGCGGGGACACAACCGTCTTGCGAGTGTTATTACACCTCTCCTCGGTGTGGGGTCTAATCCAGAAGTCGCGCAAAAAAATGTGTATTCATTATTATTGCATGCTGTGCAGTTTTTTGACTCAAACCCTGATTGCCTTATCGATCGCTTTGTACTGCTGGCATACTCAGTTGAAGATCGGCGTTTAATCAAAAAGGCGCTGAAAAGGATACCACAATTAAACAATGTCGCGGTTTCCGGTGTCGATACTCACACACATGAAGCGGATGATTACTCTTCGGGTGGTATTTGATGGCCGTTGAGTTTGAAAAGACATTAAGTTCCGGGAAGACCGACCAAATTTCGTCGGTCGATGTGCGCCAAAGGCGTAGGCTGGCATTGAAATTACGTGCAAAGCTAAAAGCATCACGAGATTTGGGGTTTGATCAAGAGCGTTCTACATATTGGAGCCGTTGGCTAACAGTCTGGAATATTATTCGACCAATCTGGCCGCTCTTTGTCGCCAACCTTTTTGTGTGTGCTGTCGCATTTGGTACCGATCAAGGGCGTGAAGCGGCGAAATTTGCTATGACCTATTCTGGGCAAATTGCTTTTTTACGGCCGATGGCTACAGCTTTGGCCCTAACTTGGTTTGCCATATCGCTGCATGAAGTGTGTTTAAGAGCGATTACGCGTGATTACCCTTTTTCGACGCGGGCTAACCCTCTGCTTAAGCTCCGGTTTATTATAGCTTTTATTGTCGCGTTACTTACGCCTCTTGTTTTCTTTATTTTCTATGTGAATACGCTTGTTGATGTCGCAGGTCGTGATCCGTCAATTATGTATAGCATGCCGTTTGATGGATTCCTCATTGCTGGAAAATACTTGGATATGGCGCTTGTCACGCTCGTAATTGCGATTGTGATTTCAGCGACATATGATGGGTTTGGGTATTTTTTTCGTCATCGAATTATAAATTTTTCCAGACCTATTGAGAGGTTTGCTCTCAATCTTTTCCCAGTTTTGTTATCTCTATTTTTGATCATGCTGTTGTGGAATTATGTATTGGCCCCAATAGTTTGGTTGATCATTGCCATCATACAATCTGGTGGCATGATTGAAGAAGCAGCGGGACGTCAGGCAGCACGAACGGGTACAATATTAACAGCACTTTCTCTAGGGTCTGCGGTTTGTGTGATCAAATTTGTGCATCGTGTGAGCGTGCGTCGACATTATGCGAATTTCCATCAATTCATTGTGTTTCGGCGGTGGCATAATTGGGTGATGGCGGTGCTGCTGCTGGTGTCTTTGGGAATGGCAGCACTTTTTCTAATTATTCCCGGCACGATGGCATCAATGTTCGGGCCAGTGTTTACGCTTTTAGCAAGCGTTGGTCTACTCGCGGGCATTTTCACTTTTCTCGCTATATTGGCATCTCACTATCATGGGTTTCCAACGATTGTTGCTGTTGTGTTTTTGATGGGCTTGGGACCCGTTCTTGGGCCAGTGAAATTTCATAACGTAGCTGTGACAGAGCCTGAAGCTTTGTTGGCGAGCAAAGTCGACATGCAATTTCCAACGCATGCTGACCTGCCAAGCATGGCAGATGCAGTAAGGCTGTGGCGAGAAAGTCGACCAAGTGATGCACCCGCTATTGTTGTTTTAGCGGAAGGGGGCGGAATACGCGCGGCATTACATACAGCAAGTCTTTTATCCTGTTTGGATGAAACACTGGGCGGTGAATTATACGACAATGTATTTTCGATGTCTGGTGTGTCGGGCGGAGCTGTCGGTGTTGGTAGTTATCTGGCAGCTCGTGCAGATGGAATGGCCAGAAATTCTGAATTCATTTCACAAGACGAGTGGTTAGATAAGCGATGTGGTTTTGAATTTTCTAAACGACAGGGAGAATTTAAAGCAAGTGAGAATATGACAGCTCGTAACCTCTCCGAGTTTTTACAAGCAGACTTTTTCTCTCCAGCATTGGCGGGACTTGTCTTTAGAGATTTACCGCAAGATATTTCAATTATCTGTGTCGTGTTTGATTGCGGAATAGCTGACCGCGCAAAATTGTTTGAGGATGCATTTATATCGACTTATCGAATGATGGGAGATCGGCGTAGCCACGAAAAAACACAAAAAGCACTCGCTCCAGGATATGATGGAGACTGGTTTGCGGCACCGTTTTTAAATGTCGTTGAAGCAGCTAATCAACAAGCCAATGTTGCTGAAGCTGGGCCGATTGTGTTTCTCAATACATTCGATGCAAAGTCAGGTCGTCCTGCTGTTGTTTCTAACGTGTCGCTCAAATTAAAAGCTCTTGAGGGTGAAGCGGCAGCCAGTGAAACTATCTATGGCATGACGAATTTGCTTGAAAAAATGTGCGGCGGTGAAAGCCTTTCTTTGGCAAGTGCAGCGCACCTTTCAGCACGTTTCCCATTGGTCAGCCCGCCCGGTCGTTTGGAGCTAGATGCCTGTGGGGAGAGGGCGGAGCAAGGCAGCGCAGACAGTCCTAAAGAGGCTGGAATTGGACTTTATGTTGATGGGGGATATTTTGACAATTCAGGTGCTGCATCTTCTCAGGCTGCTTTGAAGCTATTGAGAGAGCAAGATCAAGCGCAATGTCAAAGTGACGTACAGGCTGCTCGAAATGGCGGTGTCAGTGCGTTTCGCAATTGTTCGCGCCCGGTTATCGTCTTGCATGTTGTACACAGAGGTCATGCAGGTAAGGCCCGAGATACACGTCTAAGTCCATTCTATGAAGTTGCAACACCCGCGGAAGCTTTCTTGGCTGCACGCGGCGTGCATGGAGACGTACCTATTCAACGTCTATGTGAAAGCGGTGCAGGGCGCGTCACGGCACCAATGGGATGTCGATATTTAAATGGTTGGCTGGCAGATGTTGGTTTGGACGTGACAGAAGCTGAATATGGCGAAAAACTTATTTATGATGAAGACGTTGAATTTGAAAACTGGATTGATATTGACGAGCAAACAAACACGCCGCGTTTGCTATGGGTGCGCTCGCCTTTACAATTCGCAGCTGATGTTGAAGATGTAGGTGTGCGTTTGCCTCTTGGCTGGTTGCTTGGAGAAACAGGGCCGACAATCTTGAAGCGTGTGGATGCTCATGTTGAGAGAATGCGTACAGGCCTGCAATGTTATGTGCGTGACGATTATTCTTCAGAAAATTTCGGCAAGTGTAAATTCCAAGCTTCAAACTAAGTAGGTATTCGTCATTGTGTCTAGCGGTGTCATCAGCTAGTTCCATGCATCAGCATAGATGGAGGACTGGAAGATGATCAGATGGGGTATGATTGGGTGCGGGGATGTTACCGAAAAGAAAAGTGGTCCTGCTTATCGTATAGAGAATGAGTCTGTTATCCACGGGGTGACATCGCGCACATTGTCTCGGGCTGAAGATTATGCCAAGCGACACGGCATTGAAACTGTGTTCAACTCAGCTGAAGAATTGATAAATTCTCCAGACATTGATGCGGTATACATTGCGACTCCACCTGCAACGCACTTTGAACTTGCGATGAAAATTGCGGAAAGTGGCAAGCCGTGTTCTGTCGAAAAGCCGTTGGCTTTAAATTATTCGCAATCCTTAGAAATGGCAAAAGCATTTGAAGCTGTAAATCAACCTTTATTCGTGGCGTATTATCGCCGAACTTTGCCTCGGTTTGATCTAGTAAAAGAGCTTTTAGAGCGCCAAGAATTGGGTAAAGTTCGCCATGTTCAATGGTCACTAACGCGGCCTGAAGGGTTTGGGCTGGATGCGGGGTGGAGAATTGAACCAAGCCAAGCTCCAGGTGGCTTGTTTGATGATTTGGCGTGTCATGGCTTAGATTTGCTCGATCATTATCTTGGGAAAATTAACATCGCCAGCGGTGTCATAGCCAGTCAGCAGTTAAATAGCACGATTACAGATTCAGTGGCAGCGAGCTGGATTCACGAAAGTGGAGTAACAGGCAGTGGGTACTGGAATTTTGCTGGGTTTGAGCAAGATGATGATATCGAAATCATCTGTGTTGACGGAAAGATTTGCGTGTCTGTTTTTGAAGATAAACCTGTACGGATCGTCACGCGTGAAGGCGTCAAAACATATGATATTTCTCATCCCGATCACATTCAGAAACACTATGTAGAGCAGATGGTCTTACACATGAAGGGCCAAGCTACGCATCCGTCATTAGCTCAAAGTGGGTGCCGCACTGCTTGGGTGTGTGATCAGATATTGGGTCAATAACAGTCTAGATCAGATAATTTATTTTTTTGAGGTGAGGATTTTTAGGTAGTCAATGTAGGCCCTGATTCCTGCCAAAATAAGCAAAATGGTATACAGTCCTTAACGAAACCCATTAAATTCAATACGTTATTAAATGAGGCTTTAATATTAATGTATTACGGGAAGTAAAGTAATTTTATTTTCAGGCTTCGTTGTTCACATGATTAGTGTTGTTTCTTGTATTATTTTTGAGCATGATTTGCGTCTGGTTTTAATGGCTGCAATTATGTGTGTGGTCGGCGCTATTACTGTTGTTAATTTGTTCAGAAGAAGCTGTGCTTCTGTTGCGCACGCGCGCATTGCGTGGAGTATTCTGACCTCAATAGCGACTGGTGCTTCTATTTGGAGTACGCATTTTATCTCAATGTTGGCATACCAGGCCGAGATACCAGTAAGATTCGACGTTATACTGACAATGGTTTCGCTGCTTATTCCTATGACATTGATGAGCCCGCTGATATATTTAGCGACGAAAATGAGAAAGCAGAATGTTTCTATTGTCATAGGTGGAGCAATTGGACTGGTCGTTTCTAGTATTCACTATCTTGGAATGGCGGCATATCGCGTTGATGGTGTCGTAGAATGGAATACGACTTATGTGATTGCATCGATAATTATCCCTGTGGTATTTTGTACAGCCACTTTTGGTCATTTCCCCAAATATAAATTCATGAGCAAGCGACTTATCTCGATAGCGGCTTTTACAGTTGCTGTTGTTGGTCTGCATTTCACTGCTATGACTGCCATCAACATCATTCCATTTAACCTGAGTGACATGCCTATGTCGACGGATGCGTTTTACGGTATGGCGATGGCCACGGCGGCAGGTGGGTTTCTTGTCCTAGTAACTGGGTTGGTGAGTTTTGTTATCGATAGCAGTACGCGTGAAGCAAACAATCAAGAAATTGAGCGTTTGGTGGCGACTGACCCACTAACGGACTTGCCAAACCGTAGAAGTTTTCGTGAGCACATAGAAAACACGCTGGCTGGATTTGAAACAAATCCGCTATCAAATTTTGCGGTTTTATATATCGACATCAATGGATTTAAAGTGGTCAATGACACTTTGGGTTATTCGGTTGGAGATGTTGTGCTCAAAACGTTCGCTGACAGGATGTCAGAGACATTGAGTTCGGGAGAGTATATAGCGCGTTTAGGTAAAGATGAGTTTGCTGCGGTTAAAGTGTATAACAGTGCAAATGAACTGGAAGCTTTCGTTCAAAAAGTAGAGGATTCAATAGAAATCCCTATTGAAGTGGAAGAAGAGTCCATTGAATTGGATCTTGCTATAGGCATAGCCTGTTGCCCAACAGATGGACATTACGCCGACGAATTGACAAGCAATGCTGAATTAGCGCTGCGTCGTGCGAAGTCTAACGCATCTGACTCTATTTGTTATTATGACGCCAACATGGATGATGTGGTGCGTCATCACCGCGAAATGGTAAGAAACCTTAGACAGGCAATTTTGAAAAATGAATTGCAGCTATATTACCAAATGCAGGCAAATGTCCAAACGGGCGAATTGAAAGGCTTTGAAGCTTTATTGCGGTGGACCCACCCAGAAAAAGGGCCAATATCGCCAGCTCTTTTTATTCCTATTGCAGAAGAGAATGGGTTAATTATTCAATTGGGTGATTGGGTTTTGAAGCAAGCATGTAAAGAAGCTGCTCTCTGGGAAAAGCCATATAAAGTCGCAGTTAATCTATCGCCAATGCAATTAATGCAGCCGAATTTGCCAAAACGTATCCATGAGATACTTTTAGACACGGGCCTATCTGCAAATAGACTAGAGATTGAATTGACCGAAACGGCCATTTTTGAAGATCGTGAGCGGTCGGTTCATGTTCTGCGTCAGATCAAAGCATTGGGCGTTAAAGTGGCGCTTGACGATTTTGGAACAGGCTATTCGTCTTTGGAAGTTTTGCGTTCATTCCCATTTGATAAGATTAAATTAGACCGTTTTTTCATGGATGAAATTGAAACAAGTAGCGTTGCTAAAGCATTTCTTCGGTCAGTGCTGGCACTTGGCAGAAACTTGTCCATTCCGGTTCTTGCCGAAGGTGTGGAGACTGAAAATCAGTTGAGAATACTGCAAGAAGAAGGTTGTGATGCAATTCAGGGATTCTTGTTGCACAAACCTAGCCGTGAAGTTCCGTTTGAGCACAATCTTGATTTTGCAGATACGCATTCAGTAAAAAGTGCTGCGGGACCGTCTGATAATCTTTTTTCTATGGTCAAATTAGAAACGAGGCGGGGTTAGGGGCGTCTCATACCCTAATTGTTCAAAATGGCGACCCTGGCAGGACTCTAACCTGCGACCTGCCGCTTAGGAGGCGGCTGCTCTATACAGCTGAGCTACAGGGCCAAGTCATTGTTGGTATCAGATGAAGGTCGAAAGACGCAAGCGCTGTATATATGTGCGGATCTTTCCTTCTGCTGATAAATTTAATAACCGTTTGATTTATAAATGCTTTGCGTCAACTTCTTGGTATTGTTGAGCAAGAAACGCAAAATTTGCAAAAGGGGACAATGGCCAAATAATTAGGCCGATGTCCCCTTAAAAATCTAAACAGGTACGGAATGTTTAGGTTTGGAAAAACTTTTCAACCCGACCAGAATTGCAATTGCAATTATTGCACCTGAAATCGGCCATGATGCAGCACTCATTATATGCGCACTATTGGTCAGTGCATGAATAACCACGATTAAAACCAATGAGAATGTAAGGCTCATTTGCAATAAGCGAGACCAATCAATAGATGGACGAAAGCCTGCTACAGATATAATTGCGCAAAGTCCAAGCCAGAATGTTGCAACCAAAGATGAACCTTCCCAACCAAGTGCCAGGCTGAACACTAAACACACGGCTAGGATTGATGGTGTCCCCCATACCAAGCCAGACCACATACTTTCTAATATAGGTGCTGGGCGGCCTTGGTCGCGTCTACGAGAGAAATAAATTCTCAAGCCTGTGGCTGTGATAATGCTAAGCGCTGACCCAAATATAACATATGCAATCTTGACCCATGTACCGCCCCAATTGCCGAAGTGTACATTGTAAATGGAGCCTGCTATTTGTTGACCAAGTGTTCCATTGGACATGCCGGTTACGCCTTCAAATTCGCCGTTGGAATTGAAATTGTAATATTCTCCGAAAATCAGACGATTTGAATGCCAGCCAATCACAGAGACATGCTGTCCGGCTGTGCCGGGATCATGATGGATATAGTAAGTTGGCGTTAAGTCTGGATAATTTTCTTGCACATAAGCGATAGGCTTAGCGATATCGCTAATATTGCTGGATGTTTCATCCATGGGCGCTTCTTCGCCAAAAATAGGTGAGAATACTTTTGTAGTATCGCCTTCAAAGTCGACTGCAGCAATTGCAAAAGCAAGCACGCTTGCCAAGCCCAATATTGCCCCTGTTAAAGCGTTGGAAATATGGAATGGTGCTGTCCATACGCTTAAGCGATTGTGTAGATCTGCTTTTGCTATTCGGCTTTCACCGCGCCTGAAAGTAAATGCATCACGAAATATACGCGGATGCGCCAAGAAACCAGATAAAGACAGACCTAAAAGGATTGCTCCGAGCGCACCAACAACTGTTAGCCCCAAGATATGTGGCAAGTGTAGATAATAGTGCAGGTCAAGTAAAAATTGCGTCCACGGGAAATTTTCAGCTTCGCCAACTTCTCCTGTTTCTGTCGCAAAAAAAGCTTGTGTATCAGTGGAGATCACAGTGCGAGGTAAATCTGGTCGCGGGAAATTGATATAAAGATGCGTTGTGGAAGGAGTCTCACTTTCGAAAACTGCTTTTGCAGCTTTTGCTGCTGCTTCTGGTGAGATTTGTGTCATTTCTGGCGCAGAAGGTTGCTCCCAGCGCTGAAACTCGCGGTTCAGAACTGAAAGGGTGCCTGTTATTGCAAGGATGTAAATTAATCCACCTGCGGCCAATGCGAGTACCATATGGGCTTGCAATGAACTTGCGACGCGTCCACTGGAAGCCTTGGGCCAAATACTTTTAGACATGAATTACATTCCCACCATCATATATGCCAAGGGGATTAGACCTGTTCCCAATGTGATCAGACTCTTCCGCCATAACAGCTTGTCCGCACCAATAATAACGGCCAATCCAGCCCATAGCAGGGGGAATAAAATCATTACCGTTACGAGGTTGGCAGTGTGCTCTGCACCAACAGAATTCAACAATGAAAATATGCCAGTTGATAAAGACAATGCTGCAAGACCTGCCACAAATGCGATCATCACAAACACAAGCGAGCGTCGTAAAATGACTGTCCAATTGACCCTATCTACTTCGGCTATTCGCTCAGATGTACTTTTGGCCGCTTTGGGTGTTGCCTGAATGTATTGCCACGCTAAGAAAGCTAGCGCGAATATCGCCATTCCGACCAAGCCCAGCGCTATGCCTTTTTCTGGTCCATTCTTAAATGAAAAGAAGACAAGTCCTGCTAAAACAAGCCCCCATCCGACGAGAATTTCTTTTGCTCGGCTTTCTTTCGAACGCCAAGCGGCCTGCAGCATGAAAATGCCGCAGGCCAGAGAAATGAGCGCAAATCCGCTCAATGCCAAACCTTGGATCATAAATTAGAACCGTTTTTTTACACTTGCCACAACAGAACGAGTTTCACCGACGAAGCAATCACCACGCGCCAGACATGTTGCATAATACTCTTCGTCTGTCAGGTTACGAACATTGAGGGTAAAGTCCAGATCATTGTATTCATACCCGATAAGGGCATCAAACACTGTATATCCATCGGTTTCGACGCGAATTGGTGTTGGCGCAAATCCAGCAGATGCTGGATAAGCAATTCCATTGCTTTCATTTTCGTTAGCATATCGCGCACCTAAACCAATGCGGAGCCCTTCAAGGGCACCATCTTCAGGTTCCCAACTTGCCCAGATTGATCCAGTTGTGTCCGGCAAACTTGGACGTGTTGTGCCGACGCCATTTGCATCCACATTTTCCGAATCAAGTTTTTGTAGATCTAAGTCGAAAGCGAATGCATTCACTTTTAGCAGGGCTTCTAATTCGAAACCTGTTGTTTCAATGCTTAGTCCTGGTTGTGTGCGACCACCCGCGACGTACTCCACCAAATTGTCTTCTTCAAGATCAAAATAAGCAATTGTCACATAGCTTGCGCTGCCAATTGGTTGGTATTTTAAACCAATTTCAGATTGCTTTCCTTTTCTTGGCTTCAAGGATGTACCTGTTACGATATCAGTTCCGATTGTCGCACGAAATGATTCTGCATAACTAATATATGGGTTTAGCCCAATGTTCGTTTTGTATAATGCACCTAATGTAAGCGGTGTTTCATTGTCATCTTGGGTGCTCGCTGCGTCATTGGATTCAACAGCGGAGAAACGCACACCAGCATTCACAATAAGATTACCAACAGACATATAGTCTGTCAGATAAACATCTGTTGCCTTTGTTGCATCTTCTGCCAGCGTTCTTGCGGCATCAAACTCGGCCATTGTTGGTACTTCTGAACCATCATACACTGGATCAAATATGTTGAATGTTGTTGGACGAGCGTAGAAAGAAGCTGAGTTGTTGAATGATTCAACATCTTGATAGTTCACACCTGTAAGAATTTCGTGCGCAATTGCACCGGTTTGGAATTTAGCCCGCAAACGCGCGTCGAACGCATATTGTGTTGAACCAGCGTCAGAACTTGACCAAGTGCGTCCGAATGCAACTCCATCAGGGGAAACCCTTGGCGTGCCGGCACCCAGGAAAGAAATCCAAGTTTGATCATAATCTGCTTCATTGTCACGGTAGCGTGCTGTGCCTTCAAACGTGAAAATATCGTTGATCTGGTGTGTTCCGATTAGACTAATCGTTGTCGCTTCAGTGTTGTATTTGTTGAAGTTTGGGTCGCCTACATACACAGATGGGTCAACCTCCTGGCCCGTTGATCCCGCACACACATCCGCCAGTGAAATTGTCACGTCGCTACTTCCGCACGCTGTCGCGGCCAAAGGTAGGAATTGTGAAGATGTATCACTTTCACGGTCAGTGTAGTTGATCAGTGCCGTAAGCGTGGTTTTATCATTTGTGTAAGTTAGAGATGGCGCGAGCACGATTGCATTGTCTTCGACAAAATCAATTGGTGTTTCACTATCACGCACAAGACCTACAAAGCGCGCAGTCCATTTGCCATCGCCAGATAGATCAAAGCCAAGATCAGTTGATGCTTGTAGACGATTATCTGTTCCAGCAGTCAGCACGACTTCTTTACCGAGTTTATCGGCACCGGCGACTTTAGATATAGTACTCACAATACCACCGGGAGCCGCTTGACCATAAAGAACAGATGCTGGTCCTTTAAGAACTTCGACCTGATCTAATGTGTATATGTCTGCGCGTGCATTGTTATAGTTACCAAATAGAACTTGAAGGTTGTCTTGGTATTCTGGTGCGTCAAGGCCGCGAATACTGGTAAAATCGCCGCGTGTTGCATATCCAAATGCATTCCCAGTCACACCGGCTGTGTAGTTTAGCGTATTGCTTAAAGACAAAGCACCGCGATCAAGAAATTCCTCTGCCGTAATAATGGATAGTGAGCGAGGTGTTTCTAGAAGGGGTATTTCAGATTTAGTCGCACCAAAAATTGAAGGCGTACCGGTAACAACAACTGTTTCTTGCACAGACGTTTCATCTGCTTTTGTCGTTTGCGCACACACTGGGCTGATAGCGACAAGTGCTGAAGTGATTAAAAGTCCGTATTTGAGCATAATGTAACCTTGACAATGATAAGCATTCTTAATTTCGAGGAGTTCGTACACTTGCTCACTGAACTTGTAAAGCATTCTCATTCTCATCTGGTGGGTAATTTATTTATGCTGGAAATTTACTGTCGTGATGAGCGCGGAAAGTTCGAGAACCAACTGGTAAAATTGTGGTGAATAACGGATTTTTTGCTCCATCATCCTTGTATACGGTCGGTGGTTGGAGCTTCCAGATTATCCCAAAGTTGACATCCTATGTAATTGAGACAGGTTAGAATGAAAAAAATAAGGGAGGGTTTGATATGCCAAAACCAGATGTGCGTATTTCTAGCTTTGCAGATTTCTATCCATATTACCTCACTGAGCATTCAGATCCTGATTGCCGTAAACTGCATTATGTCGGTACGTTTTTCTCTATCCTTGCTGTAATAGCGGCAATTTTTATAAATCCCTTTTGGTTGATTGCAGCCCCGCTAGGCGGATATGGCTTTGCTTGGTTTGCTCATTTTAAAATCGAGAAAAACAGGCCAGCGACATTTACATATCCGGTATGGTCCTTGATGGGGGATTACAAGATGTTTTTTAGTTGGTTGACTGGTAAATTACCGGCACAATTAATGGCTGCTGGCATTGTTGATGCGCCTGCAGATAACGTTTCTGAAACTTAGGAATTATTAATTGCTGTTTTTGGATTTAAAAGCCTGAAAAAAATGAGTTAGACACAAATTTTACATGACTATTTTTTACATTGAACGACGGATGCAGGCTAATACAGACGTTTAAGTTTTAAAGCCTGTTTGTTTAGTCCGTTTGATGTAGAGAATTGCGTTTATGAAGAAATCACTTGTTGTTGTGAGTTTGTGTGCTGGTTCAGTAGGTTTGACTGGCATAGCAGTGGCGCAGGATGAATTAAATTTAGATACGATTGTAATTGAAAGCTCAAGAATATTAAATCCTGAATTGGGTATTATCAAACCTGAACTCACTTTGGATTCTTCGGATATCAGTGCGTATGGGGTAACTAGTTTAGAGGACCTTCTTACTGAAATCTCGACAGTGACAGGTGGAGGAAGCGGGCGCCCAGAAATGTTGCTGAACGGCAAACGTATTTCAGGATTTAGAGAGATCCGTAAATATCCGCCTGAAGCTTTGGAGCGCGTTGAAGTTCTTTCAGAAGATGCTGCTCTTCGCTATGGGTTTCGTCCAGATAAAAAAGTTATCAATTTCATTTTAAAAGAAAATTTTCATTCTTTAACAGCAGAAGCAGGTGTTGAAGCTCCCTCTGATGGTGGGCAGTTTATAACAGAAATTGAGCTAAATAATCTTCAGCTTTCAGGTGAAAACCGGCGATGGAATACTGATTTTGAATACAATACTCAGGATGCACTTTTTGAAAGTGATCGCGATATTGTATATGCTGATGGTGAAGATGGAACAATGCGTACATTGGAACCAGAACAAGATACGCTTGATCTGGTTGGCAGCTTCTCACACATGCTTCCCGGTGAAATAAGCGCAACATATCTTGGCTCTATTGTGAATGAAAATGCCAATAGTGTGTTGGGTGCGGATAATGACGGTAATCTAAATGTTCGGGAACAAGACACTTTAACTGGTGAGGCCAGCTTCGTTCTGAACAAAATGCTTGATACTGGAAACTGGACGGTGAATGGCGCGTATTCCTATGAAAATGTAGATCGGGTCACAGGAATAGCCACTTCTCCAGAAGATGATTCTACGTCCCAGACGACGACGGATGGCCTGTCGGTTGACGCTGTATATTTCCGCAATTTGTTTTCATTGCCAGCAGGATTTGTCGGCACGACGATTCAAAGTGGGTATAGCAAAACTGAGCTTTCAAGTTCATCCATGTCTGGTGGGGAAGAGGAGCAAACGGAATTATCGAGAGACAATTTAAATGCTCAGATTAGTCTCGATGTGCCGGTTCTAACTGAAGAGTTTGTTTTGGGAGCCATTTCAACAAACTTTAATGGTCAATTGAGTGACGTCTCTGATGCCGGTGAATTGCTGTCGTATGGTTATGGGCTGACATGGCAACCCTTTAGCCAGTTGCAGCTTATGGCTTCGTCGACATATTCAGAGAATGCACCAACTGTTTCACAATTGGGAGCAGCCTATCAGGTGACACCCAATTCGCGTGTATTTGATTTCTCAACCGGGCAGACTATTGAAAATGTAGAGAAAATAACTGGTGGAAATGCTGATTTGCAAAATGAAGAAAGCCAGCTTCTACGTTTGAATGCATCGTGGGAGCCATTTTCTGAGCGACGCGTCAATATTGTTGCGACATATACTGATGAGCGCATTGAGAATGTTATCTCTTCCTTTCCTGATTTAACCCCCATTATAGAAGAGGCATATGCTGACCGTGTCGTGCGCGATGATGATGGACAGCTCGTATCTATCGATACACGTGCTTTGAATTTTGCCGAAAAAATTGAGAAAAAGCTGAGCCTTAGTTTAAATTGGTCCAAATCATTAAAGGCAAATGAGCGTCCTGAATTATCAACTGAAGAGCGCCAGAAATTACGTGCGGTAATGAGTAAGCGCCGCAGTAAAGATGAGGCACCACCAAGCGAGGGGCCGCCAGAGGAGGGTAGTCCAGACGCGAGTGGGGCTCCTCCTAAACAGGCTGCTTCGGCGCGCGGTGGGGTAGGACGAGGCGGACCTCCTGGTAGAGGTCGTGGCCCCGGTCCAGGAGGGCGCGGTCAAGGACGTATTTATTTCTCAGCATCTTATGATCTTGCCTTAGAGGACACGCTGTTAATCTCTGAAGGTGGCACAAAACTAGATTTGTTAAATGGAAATACGATTAGTTCTGCTGGTGGTACATCCGAGCACACATTTTCAGCGCGAGGCGGGTATTCCAAAGGTGCAATTGGTTTGAATACGCGCATGAATTGGGAAAGTGGCACGCAGGTAAATGGAAGTCAGTTAGGGACGCTAGATTTTGATCCATTACTGACAATAGATGCGCGGATACGCTATGATTTTGACAATAAACCTAAGTTGATTGCGAAATATCCATTGCTAAGTGCGACGAGTATTTCATTAAGTGTTGATAATATTTTCAATGAAAAGCGTAATGTCACAAGTGCTGATGGAAGTGTACCTATCAGCTATCAACCTGATATTCTCGATCCGTTGGGCCGAGTTATTGAAATAAAGTTTCGAAAATTGATATTTTAAATAAATAGCTGGCCAGCGGCTTTGGTTTAGCTGCGCCAGCTTAGGGTTTTTGGTTCGATAGGGTTGCTGAACTCACGACTTTCTGTGCGTGCAGTGGCCCATTCGCGTTTAAGCTGTTGATACCATTTGGCCTGAATGTCTATGTCGTCAATCCACAGCATGGCTTTTTGATATTTCATACCTCTGTTTTGAAGATTCACCATTTCCTTATCTTGCAGTAAGAAAGTGCGACCCATGCGTTTCACAATTGGTGAGGCTAATTTCAACAAAGGTGCATTTTCTATCCAAGTGATTTGCGTCACTTTGGTTAGCTTTTCCTGTTGCGGCGTTAGGCAGGTAAGTGTGAAAAAACGGGCTTTTTCATTTTCAACAACTTCCCAACGCATGCCCGGCAATTGAAAAACGATTTCTGTTGTTACTTCGTCACCAAAAACCATGGAGTATAGTTTGGAGTTGCCTGATGGTTTGTGGCGTGCAATGGCCCAGCCACGTGTGCGGGGTTCAAAGGGTTTTTGTTTGATTTTGAAACCGGAAGACGGCGGACGCCACCACCATTGATTATGCACAAACGGCACGTGTGCTGGATCCATCAATCCAACGACGGCGTCATCCATATGTGCGTTAAAGTCCTCTTCAATTATGAAACTGGGCGCATCTGGAAGTTTGCCAAATTCGGGTGGAGCAATAACAGGTTCGCCATCAAAACGCGGATTATGCGACACATAGATATATACAACGCCATTGGCTTCATGCAGCGGATATTTGCGTACCTTCACGCGAGATGGTTCTGTTTTGTCTTCGGGCGTGAGCGAGGGCATGTGTTTGCACACGCCATCATTCGTGCCAAAGCGCCAGCCATGATAGGGGCATTCTATTGTTGGAGTGCCTTCAGTATCTATCTGTTTACCAGAAGATAGCGGCACAAGGCGGTGTGGGCAGATATCTCGCAGTGCAAATGCCCTGCCATCGCCAGATCGCCCTAGCAGGACGGGTTGGCCGAGAATTTCACGGTTTATGTGCTTTCCTGCGAGTAGTTCTTTGGATGTGGCTGCAAAATACCAACAATCGGTCAGCCAGCCCTCTTCTGTCATGCCAATTTTCTTTTTGGCCGGAGAAGGTGAAGGTGGAATATCTGTTGTGTCTGCTGGCATGCTCGCGCTCTTTAAACTACGCTAATGGGTAAGTTTGGGTGTGCGTAGTCTTCCATGCGCTTTTGTGCTGATCAAGGCAAGATGCACAATAACGAAAAGCGCGAGCATGTCGTTTCTAATGTCAGTTCATGCCTTCAAGGGTTTTCATTCCGGCTTTGGGTGCGTTCACCAAAACAGCCATATTTCCTGGAAGGTGTTTGTTATCGAGCATTTTTTCATGCGCTGCTGGAATTTCTGCCCAAGGGAAGACTTCTGACATACATGGGTCGATGCGTTCCTGACACACAAGTTCGTTTGCTGCGGCTGCCTGTTTTAGATTGGCGAAGTGAGAACCCTGAACGCGTTTTTGGCGCATCCACAGGAAGCGAGCATCCATTGTTAGGTTAAAGCCTGTTGTTCCTGCACATATGACAACCATGCCGCCGCGTTTTACAAGGAAAACTGAAACCGGCATTGTTGATTCGCCTGGGTGTTCAAACACCATGTCTAGGTCTTTGCCGCCTGTGATTTCACGAATGGCTTTGCCGAATTTGCGGCATTCCTTCATATAATCCCCAAATTCAGGACCGTTCACTGTTGGCAATTGGCCCCAACAATTAAAGTCTTTGCGGTTGAGAACGGCCACAGCCCCCTGATCGAGCACGAATTGTTTCTTATCTTCTGATGAAACAACACCGATTGCTTTGGCTCCAGCAATTGTAGCAAGCTGAACAGCAAATGACCCAAGACCACCTGAAGCTCCCCATACAAGTACGTGTTGGCCTGGTTTGATTTCATGTGGTGCATGTCCAAATAGCATGCGGTAAGCTGTTGCTAAGGTAAGCGTATAACAGGCGGCCTCTTCCCAAGAAAGATGGGTTGGGCGCTTCATTAGTTGTCTGTCTTGTACGCGGCAAAACTGAGCAAACGAGCCATCTGGTGTTTCATATCCCCAGATACGTTGGGAATCGGAGTACATTGGGTCGCCGCCATTGCACTCTTCATCATCGCCATCATCCTGATTACAGTGGATGACAACTTCATCGCCGGGCTTCCAGCGTTTTACGCTTTTACCAACAGCCCAAACGATACCTGAGGCATCAGAACCGGCAATGTGGTAGTCTTGATTGTGTACATCAAAAGGGGAGATAGGTTCACCAAGGCCTGCCCAAACACCATTATAATTTACACCTGCCGCCATAACATAAACAAGGACATCATGTTCACCCAGTTCTGGTGTATCAACGACTTCCAGCTGCATGGATTGGTTAGGGCGGCCGTGGCGTTCGCGACGGATTGCCCAAGCGTGCATTTGTTTTGGCACATGATAAGGCGGCGGAAGCTCACCTAAATCGTACAGATCTTTCTTTGGTGTATCTAGCATGAAATTGTGTCCTAAGATTTGGCCGCACTGATTTTGTTTGTTTTTATGCGGTCAGAGCCGAATTTGTTTCCTCGTTTCCAACACTATATTGCGATGCAGCAAAAATATCAAGGGTGATTGTTGTGATGCAGCAAAATGAGCGGCGTGCATAAAATAATCTTATCGTGTAAAAGGGGGTGTTGGCTGACAATTGCCCGTTGGTTTCAACACTGAATATAAGGAAACTTGCGTATGAAATTAGCTAAGCTGAATGCCAAAGTCGTTTGTTGTTTTGCCGCGATACTGGTCGTGGATGGTGCGGCGAGTGCTCAAGATTCTGTCGAGAGTGACACTGCAATTCAAGACGTCTTAGCCTGTCAGGCGCTTGTGCATGGTGTTGAGAGATTAAGCTGTTTTGATGCAGCTATTCCAGCTTTATCAGCGGCGTTTCCCCGTTCGGCATTGTCGGCAGAAGAAATTGCTCAAGCAATGATCCGCAGTGAAATTCAACAGAAGGCCGCCGCCGAAGCTGTGTTTGGAAAGACTCTGGAAGACCAGTCCAAAGATGAGGTTTCTAGTGCTCAAATTAACGAAAATGCAGTTGCGACAATAGATGAATTGAAGGAGATTGCCTCTATGGTCAAAACTGTAGAGTTTACGCCCCTTAAGAAGGCGATTGTGTATTTAGACAATGGTCAGATTTGGCGGCAGCTGGACTCTGATACATATAAAATTCGAGAGAAATCATCACTCGGAAAAGAAGCCATCATCAAAAAGAAATTGATGGGCAGTCACATGATGAGTATTGGAGGCGGTCGATTGATCCGCGTTACACGCATAAAGTAATTTAATGCGCCGAGGGCAGGACAGATTGAACGTCAAAATCAATTGTATGACTTTCATTCTTTTTGCCTGATTTAGTGTTCAAAACTTTCATGGTGAGAATGCTTGCGGCCAGAAGGAATGTAATCAGGTTTGCAATGATCACTGGTAAGCTTATCACCATTAGGCCATAAACAAACCATAGAGCGACACCAAGAGTAAACAGAGCATACATCGCTAATGATATACCGTCAGTGTTTCTTGTCTTTAGCGCCAATATGGCTTGCGGTAGGAAGGACCCTGTTGTTAAGCTGGCGGCGATTAGACCAATGATTTCTGAAATTGGCATACTTTTCTCTTCTCATTTTTGTAACGGATGCTCAATTTGCATCCGAGATGATAGCGCAATCATATCATAAGCATAAGATATGCGAAAGTGAATAATTGTGCATACATAATCGCTAAAAATGCATATCTCTACTTTTAGGCATAAGGGCTTGTTGTTTTTATAAATTCTGTCATGCTGCAATGCAACATGGAGGAAATGAGAATGGGTAATAAAACCTATCAACATGCCGCAGATAGACCGTGGATCTTCCGCACTTATTCGGGACACTCAACGGCAGCTAAGTCGAATGCTTTATATCGCAGCAATTTAGAAAAGGGCCAGACAGGTCTTTCTATTGCTTTTGATCTACCAACTCAGACTGCTTATGATTCTGATCATATTCTGGCGAAAGGCGAAGTCGGTAAAGTTGGCGTTCCGGTCGGTCATCTTGGTGATATGCGAACATTGTTTGATGGTATCTCTGTTGCTCAGATGAATACCTCCATGACGATTAATGCGCCGGCAAGTTACATGTTGGCGCTTTACGTTGCGCTTGCTGATGAGCAGGGGGCTGATCGCTCCGTTCTGATGGGGACAACACAAAACGATATTATCAAAGAATATCTTTCACGGGGAACTTATGTCTTCCCGCCAGAGCCTTCCATGCGTTTGATTTCTGACATGGTGTCTTGGTGTTATACAGAAACACCCAAATGGAATCCGCTGAATGTGTGTTCTTACCATTTACAAGAAGCAGGTGCGACGCCTCAGCAAGAGCTTGCTTATGCCTTAGCGACTGCTTGTGCTGTGCTTGATGCAGTCAAAGCGGGTGGTCAGGTGCCTGATGAAGATTTTGAAACCGTGTTTGCGCGGATATCCTTCTTCGTAAATGCGGGTGTGCGCTTTGTGACTGAGCTTTGTAAAATGCGGGCGTTTGTTGATTTATGGGAAGAGATTGGCAGAGAACGCTATGGTGTCAAATCTGAAAAAGCGCTGCGTTTTCGTTATGGGGTTCAGGTTAATTCGTTGGGTTTAACTGAGCAGCAGCCTGAAAATAATGTTTATCGTATTTTGTTAGAAGCTATGGCTGTGACGCTTTCAAAACGTGCGCGGTGTCGCGCTTTGCAATTGCCAGCTTGGAATGAAGCACTGGGCTTGCCTAGACCTTGGGATCAGCAATGGTCATTGCGTATGCAGCAGATAATGGCGTTTGAAACAGACCTTTTAGAATATGAAGATCTCTTTGATGGCTCCCATGTTGTTGAAGGTAAAACGGATGAACTAAAAGACGGTGCTCGCAAACAGCTTGCTGAGATTGATGCGATGGGCGGGGCGGTCAATGCGGTTGAGTTTATGAAGGGTGAGCTTGTTGTGTCTCAGAAAAATCGCGTTATGGGAATTGAAGGCGGGGATCAGAAAGTCATCGGTGTGAATGCATTTACATCAACTGAACCTAGCCCGTTGGCGACAGGTGATGATGCGATAATGACAGTCGATCCAGCCGAAGAATACGCCCAGATTGAACGTTTAAAGCAGTGGCGCAAAGATCGCGACAATGCTGGGTGTGATAGGGCTGTGGAAGAATTGCGCGCGGCGGCTTCTGAAGGACGAAACCTTATGCCGTCCGCTATTGAAGCGGTCAAAGCGGGCGTTACGATTGGTGAATGGGGAGAAACTCTACGGGGTGTATTTGGGGAATATCGCGGACCAACAGGCGTTTCGATTGTCATTTCGACTGAAGGTGATGAAGATATTGAGGCGGTAAAAGCTAATGTGGAACGCGTGTCTGATCTTCTTGGTCGCACATTGACATATGTATTGGGTAAACCGGGCCTTGATGGGCATTCAAATGGTGCTGAACAGATAGCGACGCGTGGGCGCGCATGCGGGATGAAAGTGATTTATGAAGGCATTCGTTTCACACCGGAAGAAATCGTGCAGCAGGCCATAGATAATGATGCGCATGTTGTGGGTCTGTCTATTCTATCAGGTTCTCATCTGGATCTCGCCCGAGAAACAGCGCGCTTGATGCGTGAACGCGGGTTAGAGAATATCCCATTGGTTGTGGGCGGTATTATCCCAAATGAAGATGCTTTAGCGCTTAAACAAATGGGCATTAAGCGTGTCTACACACCGAAAGATTTTCAGATAACAGACCTAATGGGAGATATTGTGGAGTTGGTTGAAAAAGCCCACTTAGCATAATTGTGTTTGGCTAGCGGCTGCGGCCTGCTAGCCAGACGCCGCATAAGATTATTCCAGCACCAGCAATTTGAATGGGTGCTAAAGCTTCATCAAATAAAGGCCAAGCTAAGACACCAGCGACAACGGGCTGAATAAGCAAAATAACGCCGCTTATGGCTGGCTTGGTAAGACCTACGCCGTAGATGAGTAGCCCTTGTCCTATGCATTGCGCCATAACGGCGAGAAATAGTGGAGCGCCAAAATGGCTGACATCTGATGGAATTAATTGCTCTCCTGTAAAGAGTGCAAAAATAAATGTCACGGGGATTGCGCTTGCGGTTAGCCAGAATGCAGCCTGGAAGCCTGAGGCTTTATTACGGGCAATCGTGGCACATAATAGATATCCGGCAACACAGAATGACGCCAATAATGCTAACCCATCACCAAGTAGGCCACTTTGTTGATCTGTAGGCGCACCTATTGCCATTGCAGCAGCGCCCGATAAGGCCAAAATGGCGGCTATTGGCCATATTTTACTTGGCTTTTGCTGTAAAAAGACCCACGCAAGTAGACCAACCCCTACCGAACCTAAATTGACGAAAAATGTCGCATTTGCCACAGATGTGTGTGTGAGGGCTGTATGCCAAAGGCAGATATCCAATCCAAAAAAAGCACCTGATGCAATGATTGCAGGAGAAGGACGGCCTATGGTTTGTTTGAATATGATTCCAAAAGCAAATAATATTGGTAGCGCAAATGTGAAGCGCCACATGCCTGTAACGCTTGGCTCCATTTGGGAAAAACGTAGCCCGATAGGAGCAAGACCAATACACATGGCGGCCAATATAAGGACGAGCGGGCCTTTGACATTGTCTTGAATTTTAAGTGATTGCGCAACTGCGCCAGTTTTATTGTTTGTGAGTTGCATAGGGTATTATTTTCAAACACGAAAAATGGAAAAGACTGGTGAGAGCTAATTCATGTATTTCGCTTTTCAGCAATGTATAAGATTTATAGACTCAAGTAATGAGTGGTAGTTAATATTTTTGCGAAGTGATTTTATGCCGCCTAATGAAGTCCGCATAT
Source organism: Hirschia sp. (assembly GCF_058892565.1). Taxonomy (NCBI): domain Bacteria; kingdom Pseudomonadati; phylum Pseudomonadota; class Alphaproteobacteria; order Hyphomonadales; family Hyphomonadaceae; genus Hirschia; species Hirschia sp. The sequence continues at coordinate 57,910 of NZ_JBZXVU010000008.1, forward strand.
TTGGGTTATTCTTATAAAAATTAATATTTTCTCTTGATTGTCACCAGAGTGTCGTGAAGAATCGTTTACATCTAAGGAGACAGAGAGCAATTATCTGTTTTCTGCATGGTTTTCGGCTGCTAGCCGCAAACGCGGCGAAGCGGCCTCTAGTAAAGGAGGATCGTCGTGGCCGAGTTTCTAACTAAACAAATTGCGTCGTCACCTGCGCTGGTCTTGAATGCTGATTTTAGGCCGTTATCTTATTTTCCCTTATCGCTTTGGCCTTGGCAGGAAGCAGTGAAAGCTGTGTTTCTGGAAAAGGTGGATGTTGTGGCCGAATATGATTTCGTCGTACATTCACCCTCTTTTGAAATGCGGTTGCCTTCGGTGATTGCACTTCGTGATTTTGTGAAACAAGACAGATCACCGGCATTCACACGATTTAATTTGTTCCTGCGGGATGGGTTTAAGTGTGTTTATTGCGGTTCACCAGATGATTTGACATTTGATCATGTTATTCCTCGCCATAAAGGTGGGCGGACAACTTGGGAAAATATTGCAACGGCGTGCAGTCCTTGTAATCTGCGAAAAGGCGGGCGTATGCCTTCTGAAGCGGGCATGGTTATTAGTCCTCCGCCGTCTTGCCCAGATACATATCATCTTCAGCAAATGGGCCGGAAATTCCCGCCAAACCATCTGCATTCAACTTGGTTGGATTACCTTTATTGGGATATTGAGCTTCAAAATGACCCCAATAATATGGCCAATGAACAAGTAAAAAGCTGAGCTTCGTTTCCTTTGTGAAATGAGGCTCTTTTTGTATGATGGAAAGCTCAGTTTTTGTTCAATAAGGGTGGATAAAGCTATGGCTTTGTTTTGCCTTTTTGTTTGGCTTTGGACTGTGCTTTGCCTGCTAGGCGCAGGAGTTTTTGGAATTTAGGGCATTCAATGTGGCTTGGTGCTTGGCATTCTGAGACATGGGTCAAGCTATCGCGGACAGCTGTCATTCGTTTGATTTCATCTGTTAGTGTTTGGGCCTTTTCTTTCAGTAATGAGCGGTCGATTTGGTATGATCCGTTTTTTGAAAACATAGCGGCAATATCTTCAAGAGAAAATCGAGCGATTCTGGCCAGTGCGATAAATTCCAATTGCTCAATAATATTGGGTTCAAACAGACGCGTAATGCCTTTGCGGCCAACGGATTGGATAAGGCCTTTTTCTTCATAATAGCGCAGAGTTGAGGCCGGCAAGCCTGATAGTTTTGCTACTTGTGAAGTATCTAACATATACAGCTCCTAAATCATTTGACCTCAAGTGTGGTTGAGTTTGTAGAGTGCATCCTACGCAATGAATTTGAGAAAATAAAGATAATTTTCTTGAGCCTTAAATTTACAATAACATATTGAAATAATTAGTTATTATTAAAATAGGAGATTGAGGGTGTTGGATGGTTTTGAGATTTTGTCTTTATTTATAAAGTTGATGGGGCACGCCATTTTTATAGGTATTGGCGCGACTGCTATTATGGATTTGTGGACGTTTTTTTTAAGGTGCGCATTTAATATCAGAGGGTTGGATTTTGCATTGGTGGGACGCTGGTTGGCGCATATGCCGAGCGGAAAATTTATGCATCAAAGTATTGGCAATAGTCCTAAAATATCAGGAGAAGCCGTAATCGGCTGGACGGCGCATTATGTGATCGGGATTATATATGCTGCAATTGTTGTGCTTATATGGGGAGAAGCGTGGATAGATACCCCATGCGCGACGCCTGGAGTGATTGTCGGTGTGGCGACAGTTACTGTCCCATTTTTCGTGATGCAGCCTTGTTTTGGAATGGGAATAGCAGGCAGCAAAACACCAAATCCACTTTTTGTGAGAGTAAAAAGTGTTACTTCTCATTTTGTGTTCGGATTAGGTATATATGGGGCGGCATTGCTGATCAGCAGTGTGGTGTAAAAGGTTTCAAAACCCCACGAAAATCCTTGTTGAGGGGTTAAACCTTCTCGGAGATTTTGATCGCTGCTCGGCAACCTGCTTTTATGAAGGCTGAGAGAAGTGGGTAGGCTGGAGCTTCGTGGGCACCTTCTTCGACGGCCAAGTCTTTATGGGCGGCTTCTTCATCTCGAAATTGTGCAAACATGGGAGAAAGCTCTGTTTCTCCTTCAGCCTCTAATTCTTTGACCTGATCATCATAATGCTTTTCGATGACTGTTTCGACCGCTTCAGTGCAGGCGTGAGCGGCCTTTTCACCGAGCAATGCGGTTGCAACGCCTAGCCCGTATGCTGCAACGCCCCAGATGGGCGTCATCGCTGTTGGGCGCACGCCTTTGGTTTGGATGAGTTCATCAAAGGCTGCGAGGTGGTGTTGTTCTTCAGCTTCCATCTCGGTGAGTTGTTCAACGATACGGGATTTGCCGTGAAGCCTTTCAAAAACAGCACGTTGGCCCTGATAAATAGCGACGGCGGCATATTCACCAGCATGGTCAACACGCACCATTTCTTCTGTGCGTTTGGGAAGAGGGCGATTGCGAGGCATTGTGTTCACTCCCAGCTGGTGGTTTTGCGTTAGCATATGAAAGCTAGATCAATTTTTTTGCTTACGAAAGGCGCAAACAAAAGAGGTGAGCATTAATAGCATTGATCCGATTGCATTCATATTGGCCATAGTGACGCCCATAATAACAAGCGGTGGTTCATCACATTTGCCAACAACCATTGGGCTATCAAGCGCTAATGATTGTGATGGATCAAAATCCACGCTCTGGCATCCTGCATGGAAAATGCCCCATTCAACCCCGGAATGGTAGAGCGCGTAACCAGTTCCATAAAGGAAGGTGAAACCAAGCAAAATGCATGTTGTTTTAAACATTGGCCAGCTGGGTTTAGCGCGGGCGAGGATGATACCAGACAGCGCAATAAAAATCGCAACCCAGTATGGTTCTCTTTGCTTGAGGCACAGATCACAAGGATACATTTTACCAAAAGTTTCAAAGGCATGAGCGCTAGCCAACATGAATATGCTGGCCAAAAGGGATACATAAACCCATGTGCGCTGTGAGAGAATAGAATTCATCATGAGATAGTTTTTATTGCAAATGCCAAACAACGCAATGCATTATGTTGGCATTGTGATTTTACGTGATGAATATCGCAAAAGCTTAGCCGCCTAAACCTAGTAAGAGCTTAATTCCGGCGGTTCCGACAGTCAGTAATATGGCAATCCAAGCGGAACCTAAAATCAGACCGCCTGTCGTTAATAGGCCATCTCGCTCTAGCATACCAAAAGAAACCATCGCAACAGCAAACCCTGGAACTGTGTTTGTGCTTGGCAAAGGTGTAAGGATAGAGAGACAAAATACCATCAAAACAAGGCCAATAACGCGTTCGAGTTTGGAGCTAGTTAGGAAAGTTAGGCGTGGGCGGGAGAGTTTTTCAACCCAACCAAAATATTTGCGTCCGCCTTTGGCTGTTTTTTCTAAGCCTTCTTTTGAAATTTTGCGTTCTGCAAATTTTGAAGGAAGCCAAGGTTGTTTGCGTCCCATAACCATTTGCGCAGCAATGGCTGCCATCGGCAATGATACAATTTGAGGGACACCATAAAGAAAAGGAATACAACAAGGTAGAGCCAGAATGAAAAGCGCCGCGCCAAATGCTTGATCACCTAAAGCATGGGTGAGTTCTTTGAGGGAGATCCCTTCCTCGGGCGCTTCTTCGGCTAGTTTTTCAATCGCTTCAATAAGACTAGGTTTGTGAAGAGTGTCTTCAGTTGTGGTATTTGATGTCGTGTCTGAAGCTAAATTAGTCATCGCCTGATACTCATACTGGAAGTTAGGATTCACTGCGAGAATCCCCTTGTCGACAGGACTAAAACATCATTGTGACAAGAGAAAGTTAAAGGTCTTATTACCTGTTAAAATATGACCCCTAAGCATAAATAAAAAAAAGTCTATAAAATAGTTTGACCTTTGAGCATGTCTCTGCCATTTTCCCGCCTCGCTTAGGTTGCCTCTGTGGCGGAATTGGTAGACGCGCTGGATTCAAAATCCAGTTTCTTCGGAAGTGCCCGTTCGACTCGGGCCAGAGGTACCAAGCGAAATTCTCAAATTTGTGTTGATGTCGTGTGATCAAGCTGTCGAGTTAGTGTCGAGCTGGTGCCATTCTTTTGTGTCTTGAATGCAGATCTTTTGTTAGCTCGGTGCTGGTTTTCTATACATTCGATGAATGCCGCTTCAATATTGCGAAGGTGGCACGGTAATTGCTGCTTTTCAGATTGTTATGTTGCAATCTGGGGGTGTGGTAATGAATTTTCACGATCGACAATTTTATGCGTCTGGTTATGGCCAATCAAATCCAAAAGATTATGGGCGTTTCGGTGCACAAAAGCGGAGCATGTCTAAAACTATCTTTGTCGTCTTTGGATTGTGTTTTGTGTCGACGCTTGTCTATTTAAACAGAGACAAGCTGGAGGATGAGTTGCAAGGCTTGCACAAATTATCCTTGCAAGTAGAGCAGTTTATATCCCGTATTTAACTGAGTTGGAATAAGACTTAGTCGGCTGAAGATTTTCAGTTTGCTTTTGCTTGTAAAAATGCCCACATCCATTGCGCAACATTCGCGTTGTCTTCTTTTGTGTCCTTCAGGGAGATGAGGGCTTCATCTACCATATCTGAATCAAATTTAGTTCCGCGCCGAATATTGTAGAGTGCGGCAGCATACTCATCACTAAATTCTGGATGACCTTGAAATGTGAGGGCGGGAGCATCTGGATAGTAAACGGCGGCTAATTCACAAAAGTCAGATAGTGCGATGAGCTGGGCGTTTGCGGGAAGCGCGACAACTTGATCTTGATGGCTGACAGATAAGCTAAAAGATTCTGCATCTGTATTTAACCATTCTGGTTTATGTACAAAATTATAATGGTGGCGGCCAATTCCCCAGCCTTTGGGAGATTTGATAACTTCTCCGCCAAGTGCTTGCGCGATGGCCTGATGCCCAAAACAGACCCCAATAAGAGGTTTGTTTGCTTTTGCCGCTTCCTGAATGAATGTGAATAGAGGCTGCATCCAAGGCCAGTCTTCGTATACGCCAGCAGGAGAACCTGTAATCAGGAAGCCATTAAAGGCTTCAATGTCTGGAATATCGCTTTGCTCAAATTCATGATGACAAAAGCTGAATGTTTCAAATTCTACGTCTTGAGTGGCTAAACCAATAAGCTGTTTGAACATTTCTGGATAGGAAATGAAATCTGCACGAATATCTTCAGGAGGTAGTCCAGTTTCAATAATTGCGATTTTCATGACGATTCCCAAGATAATAATTTACGATCAGAGATTTCGTAGATAAGGGCGCGGCTAGCCTTTGAAAAGATGGAGTTTTTAAGAATGATCCGCAAGTAGAGAAATGTTAGCGCTATAACATGAAATATAGTGAAGACTATTTGGTTCTGTGACTTTGGAACACGTTGACACCTCTTTAAGAGCGTCTAATTACAGTAGACAAAAATGATGAAACAGCATTCGCAAATTCTTACGCGGAAAAGGGGCATTCATGGCCAATCAGGTCGAGGCAGACAAGCGTCCATTGTCGCCGCATCTTCAAGTCTGGAAATTCCACCCGACAATGTTAACGTCGATTCTACAACGTATTACTGGCGTTGGAAATGCAATCGGTGTTGTGTTAATCGTCGGTTGGTTGTTCGCAATAGCATCGGGCAGCGATGTTTTTAAATGCTTTGATGTGTTCTTCACATCTATCTTCGGCAAGATCATCTTGTTTGGTTTTACTGTTTCAGTCATGTACCACCTTGGACAAGGCATTCGTTTCTTGTTTTGGGATGCAGGTAAAGGTTTTACACCTGCCGTCGCTAACTTCTGGTCATATTTCACAATAGCTTTTGGTCTACTCGGCGCGGTCGCTGTCTGGATCTTTGCGGGGCTTGTGCCCGGCATAGCGATTTAAGGGAGCGCTTTATTATGTCTAACTCTATGCGCACACCACTTGGTAAAGTTCGCGGTCTGGGTTCTGCTCGTGATGGTGCAGGTCACTTTATTGGGCAACGCGTTTCAGCCGTCGCTCTCGTATTCCTTGTACCTTGGTTCCTGATTTCTCTTTTGGGCGCAACGCGCGGTGATAATACACTTGAGCGTTTTGCGAACGCGGAAGCTTGGCTTTCTCAGCCGTTGAATGCCATTTTGGTGCTTCTAGCCGTTTGTGGCACAATTTATCACATGCGTCTTGGATTGCAGGTTGTGATTGAGGATTATATCTCAGGTCACATGCCCCGCATCGTTTTGTTGATGCTAAACACATTTCTCAGCTTCGCGTTGATCGCTGCGACTGTGTTCTCCGTATTTAAAGTTGCAGTAGCATAATTTTTGATCGCCCCCATAATATTTGGCGCGGGCGCATGAAAGGCAAGACGAAATGAGCGAATATGAATGGGTAGATCACACATTTGACGTTGTGGTTGTTGGTGCTGGTGGTTCTGGTTTGCGAGCTGCTCTTGGTGCTGCTCAAGCTGGATTGAAAACAGCGTGTATTTCTAAAGTGTTTCCAACACGTTCTCACACAGTTGCGGCTCAGGGTGGTATTGCTGCTTCTCTGGGTAACATGGAAGGCGGCGATGACTGGCGCTGGCACATGTATGACACTGTAAAAGGGTCTGACTGGCTGGGTGACCAAGATTCAATTGAATATCTTGTACGCCACGCACCAGATGCTGTGTATGAGCTTGAGCATTGGGGAATGCCTTTCTCTCGGACTGATAAGGGTGAAATTTACCAACGTGCTTTTGGTGGAATGACGCGTGAATACGGGAATGGGCCTGCGCAACGTACGTGTGCGGCGGCTGACCGTACTGGCCACGCCATGCTTCACACACTTTATGGTCAGTCTCTAAAGTATGATGTTGAATTCTTCATCGAACACTTTGGTATGGACCTTATCATGGATGATGAGGGTGCTTGTCGTGGTGTAACAACATGGCAGCTAGATGACGGCACAATGCACCGTTTCCGCGCGCAACGCGTGATTTTGGCGACAGGTGGATATGGGCGTTCATTCTTCTCATGTACATCAGCGCACACATGTACGGGTGATGGGAACGCAATGGTATTGCGTGCTGGCCTTCCTCTTCAAGACATGGAGTTTGTTCAATTCCACCCAACAGGTATCTATGGATCAGGTTGTCTGATTACTGAAGGTGCGCGCGGTGAAGGTGGATATCTCACAAACTCTCAAGGTGAGCGCTTTATGGAGCGTTATGCGCCATCTGCAAAAGACCTTGCATCGCGTGATGTTGTGTCTCGTTCAATGACAATGGAAATTCGTGAAGGTCGCGGTGTTGGTCCTGAGAAGGATCACATCTTCTTGCACCTTGATCACCTCGACCCAGATATTTTGGCAGCACGTTTGCCGGGTATCTCTGAGAGCGCGCGCGTGTTTGCCGGTGTGGATGTAACCAAAGAGCCAATCCCAGTGATCCCAACAGTTCACTATAATATGGGTGGAATTCCAACAAACTATCACGGTGAAGTTCTGACCAAGAAGGGTGATGATCCTGATGCGGTTGTGCCTGGTTTGATGGCTGTGGGTGAAGCGGCATGTGTGTCTGTTCATGGTGCAAACCGTCTTGGGTCTAACTCATTGATCGATCTTGTGGTGTTTGGCCGTGCGGCTGGTTTACGCTGTGGTGAGAAGCTTGAAGTGAATGGCCGTCAGCCAGAGCTTCCAAAGAATGCTGGTAACAACGCAATTGAGCGTTTGGACAAATACCGTAATGCTAAAGGCGGTACACCAACTGCTAAATTGCGCTTGCAAATGCAAAAAGTCATGCAGTCTAATTGTGCGGTTTACCGTACGGGTGAAACACTGGAAGAGGGTGTGACGAAAATTGCTGAATGTTATGAAAGCATGCCTGATCTAGCCGTGACTGACACAAGCTTGATCTGGAATACAGACCTTGTGGAAACACTTGAGATGGATAATCTGATTGCTCAGGCAGCTGTGACAGTGAATGGTGCTGCTAACCGTAAAGAAAGTCGTGGTGCGCACGCACGTGAGGACTTCTCAGACCGGAATGATCCAGAGTGGATGAAGCACACATTGGCTTGGTGTGACGATAAAGGGAATGTGAAAATCGATTACCGTCCGGTGCACGAATATACAATGTCTGATGACATTGAATACATTGTGCCAAAAGCACGCGTCTATTAGCGTTTTCTAAGTATAAAAAAGAAAGCCCGCGTCAAGTTTAATGCTTGGTGTGGGCTTTTTTATTTGCGCTCCAAAACTAGCGTGTGCGTTGATTTTGGGCAAAAATCTAAAAAACAAGTTGAATAAAAATACAGTAAGTTTCTGAGTATTGATTGACCCAATCCTGTCTGGGGCGTTAAAACTGAGAGATGAATATATGGGGACCGGAAACTGATTTTGGCATGTCGAGCGAAGACATGCGTGACGCGCTGGACCTCCATCTGGCGCGTAATATTGGTGAGTTTCAGACAGTTTTTACTGATGAAGATGGATGGTCTGGAAATTCGTCCGAGGACGGACCACCTATTGATGTTTTGGTTGTGCCGCCCGACGGTGAACGCAAGTTTGCTTATGTGACGAGTTTTGGGTGTTCTTTCGCGCCGCTTCCATCCAAACAATATAGCGAACAAAAAATTGTGAAGCGTGTCGAATTCGTGCTGGCGGCCCAGCAAAATGGCAATGACGAAGATGACTTAAAGGCCTTAAATCTGGCTGCGAACACTGTGCGCCAATTTGCGAAACTCGTGCATATAAACGGGGTTGCTGTAGAGGAAGGGGAAACAGTCATGTTTTCTGAAAAACCACAGCCTGTTTTTGAGGGTGCAGATTTTTGTGGCTTTGGTTTTGCTAAACCGCTATTACCCGGCGTGGGGTTTGAATGCATGCATTCCGAAGAGGGCGATGAAAACAGCTATGTGCATTTTGTTGCGCCTATCCCTTTGTATAAAGAGGAAATGGAGATTTCTTCTGAGCAAGGGCCGGATGTACTTTGCGCAAAATTGGTTCAGGCCGGTATTACTGAAATGATCGATTTAAAACGTGCTAATATTGCGCCTGCAAGCGCTGTCTCTCTGACACCCAATAAGAGAGAAACCAAGAAAACGATATGGGATAAAATGTTGTCTTGGATTGGCATAGATTAGCCAATAAACTATTCTAAACATAGAAATATCCTGAAAAACCCGAAAAACATTGAGAATGATTTTCAGGTGCGAAAATTTTTCTTGTTTTTAGCGCTACCAAAGACTGAAGCACACTAGGCATTTACGATTAGCTCGTTAGATTGCCGATAAATAAATAAAAAAGGTTGTGGACATCATGGTTCAGCTAACGCTTCCGCAGAACTCTAAAGTTAAAAATGGTAAGACTTGGTCTGGCCCTAAAAGTGAAGGTGCTTCCTCACTTAAGACCTTTCGGATTTACCGTTTCGATCCAGACACTGGTGAGAACCCGCGTTGGGATACTTATGAAGTAGACACCAAATTATTTGGACCAATGGTTCTTGATGCATTGATCTATATCAAGAATGAAGTTGACCCAACTTTGGCATTCCGTCGCTCATGTCGTGAGGGTGTGTGTGGATCATGTGCCATGAATATTGGTGGTCGCAACACGATTGCCTGTACGAAAGGCCATGATGAATTTAAAGGCAAAATCACAATTTCGCCTTTGCCTCACCAGCCAGTTATTAAAGATCTTGTGCCAGATCTTTCTCAGTTTTACGCACAGCACGCATATGTTGCGCCATATTTGCAAACAACAACACCAGAGCCTCAGCGTGAGTGGAAACAAACACCACAAGAGCGCGAAAAGCTTGATGGTCTTTATGAATGTATCATGTGTGCATCCTGTTCGACATCTTGTCCGTCATACTGGTGGAATGGTGACAAATATCTTGGCCCTGCAGCTTTGCTTCAAGCTTACCGTTGGTTGATTGATAGCCGCGATGAAGAAACAGGTTCGCGTCTTGATGATCTTGAGGACCCGTTCAAGCTTTACCGTTGTCACACGATTATGAATTGTGCGCAGGTTTGCCCGAAAGGCCTAAACCCAGCTGAAGCAATCGCTAGCATCAAGACAATGATGGTTGAGCGTCGCGTTTAAATTATTATTTGGCTGTTATCTTGCAGTTCAAATTCAAAAATAAGAAACGAGCAAGATGATAAGTCTTGCTCGTTTTTCTTTGCGTTCTAATCTGTTCATAGTGTACTCAGGTTAGCTGTGTTAATAATCGGCTAACGATTTCAATTATCAAGGGGGCTGTTATGGCTGGTTTGAATTTAATGGACATGCTTGCATCTGGTGCAGGCCAAGGTGCTCTTAGTCAATTAGGCAAGCAATTTGGGCTAGATGAAAGCGCAACACAATCAGCGGTAAAAGCGCTATTGCCAGCGATTTCCGGTGGATTGAAGCGCAATGTCGCTCAACCCGGCGGCCTAGAAGCGCTTATGGGTGCTCTGCAAAATGGTGATCACGCGAAATATCTTGAGCAGCCTGAAACATTAAATACAGCTGAATCCGTCAATGATGGAAATGCTATTCTGGGTCATCTTCTTGGTTCAAAAGAAGTGAGCCGTGAAGTCGCCGCTAAAGCCAGTGAGCGTGCAGGTGTATCAACTGATCTTATGAAACAATTGCTGCCAATGGTTGCGACGATGGCTATGGGTTCACTTGCAAAGCAATCAAAGGATCCAGATGTACCGGTAAACCTAATGGGTAATTTTGGTAGCATTGCGTCAGCAGCACTTGGTGCAGCAGCTATGAGTGGCGGATCAAGCCAATCTGGCGGTGGCCTTCTTGGTGGATTACTGGGCGGCCTTATGGGCGGTGGTAAGCAACAACAAGCCTCTGCAAATAGTGGTGCTATGGGTATGATTGGTAATCTGCTTGATGCCGACAAAGATGGCAGCGCTATGGATGATATTTTTGAAATGGTTATGAAGCGCCGCTAATCGGCTTTATTCATCGATATTTTAATGAAAACCGCTCTGAGAAGGGCGGTTTTTTTGTGTTCTAAAATCCTGCTGGCGGCGGCAAGTCTTTCGTAGATAAACATAGCGCTTGAAAGCGCTCTCCCATTTGATCCGGTGCCATGATGCGCATGGCTCCTTCAGAAATTTCGTCAATTTTATCAGGGTTTTGGTTGATGAGTGCGTTAACGCGCTCGACGCCGCCCAGTGCATTTAAAAACCATCCTTGAGGGCTTGGGCCAGCAATTTCTAAACCGTGTGTTTTTGCTGATTTTACGACTTTAGCAAAATCAACATCTGCTGTTAAATCGACATTTCCAACATTTGAAAGGGGATCAACTTGTTTGCCATCTGAATAGGCGCGCAATGTATCTCCGGGTGTTGAATTGGCTGGTCCATAATCTATGAAAAGGGCACGCGAATTGCCATGTTTGAGGCGGTCTGAAATTAATTCAATAAATGCATCCAAAGCCGAGGATATCTCAACGACATCTTGCACCATGTCTGACAGATTATCGGGTGTGTTTTCGGTCTCAGTACTTATCGGACTAGATATGCCAAGCATAAAGTTTCCGTTTTTATCCAAGCCGATTTTACGTTCACACCACGCGCCGTCTTGGCGAATAAATTGCCGAATGGGCAAGCAATCGAGCACTTCATTGGCTAGGATGATGGATGGGCCATTTGGAATATCCGTTAGCTCATTCACCCATTGGGGGTTTTTTAGAGCTGATAATCGTTTTGCCTGTATTTTTCGTAGAGATGGCGAAGGTTCTATAAGATAAGGGCGGGCAGCGTCGTGGAAGCCTGCAATTTTTGCAGTGGCACGCCAAATATCTTTCATCATGATACCGCGTCCGGGGCCCATCTCGATAAGATAGAAGGGGGATGGGCAACCCATTTGTTGCCATTCATGAGCAGCCCAAACACCAAGCATTTCACCAAATATCTGACTGATTTCAGGTGCTGTCGTGAAATCTTTGCCGAGGCCTGGACGCGTGGCGTAATAGCCTTGTTTTCTATCAAACAAAGCAAGCTGCATGAAAACTGACAGTGAGATCGGTCCATCAGTCTGAATGAGAGACTTTAGGCGTTCCTCTAATGTTGGCTGCTTAGACACGGCATTCACGATTGAGAGGCTGGGTCTCTGTTTGGCTTCTTCTTGCCGCCATTGGGTTTATTAGCCCGATTGATAAGATAGAGACCACCAATTATCATTGGTGCTGACAGCAGCATGCCCATGGTGACGCCGCCCGGCAAGAAGCCGATATGTGAATCAGGCTCTCTGAAATTCTCGACGATTGTACGTGCAGATGCATATCCAATGAGGAAAATACCGGTTGCCATGCCTGGTTTGCGATAGATTTTGAATTTCCAGATTGCAAAAGACACGATTGAGAAGAGTAAAAGTCCTTCCAAAGCAGCTTCATATATCTGGCTGGGGTGAACTGGCACTTTTGATCCTACTGGTGCACCAAGAGAATTATAATACCATTGATGAGATCCAAAATCATAAGCTGGGAAACGGATCGCCCACGGAACATCTGTCGGGCGGCCATACAATTCACCATTGATGAAGTTTGCAATGCGCCCAAGGAATAGTGCGATAGGGGCTGTCGCTGCACCGATATCGGATAGGTTTAGCAATGAAAGGCTGCGTTGTTGGGCCGTGTAGGCCATCGCAAAAGCAACACCAATCAAGCCTCCATGGAATGACATGCCGCCTTCCCACATTTTGAAGATCATGAGCGGATCGTTGAATATGCGGTCTGGTTCAAAGGGAAGCTGATAGAATAGAATATAACCAAGGCGACCACCAATAAGCACACCCATCATGGCCCAGAACACAAAATCATCTAGGTCATCTTTAGAGAGCGGGCTTTTGCCATTAGCTGCCGACCAGAGTTTATTCTTGGATATGAGGTAGCCTGCATATTTCCATGCGAGCAGCAATCCAACAATGTAGGATAGGGCGTACCAACGCAATGGGAATGGACCGAGTGTAAAATCACCAAGCGATAATGCGGGTATTGTGAATACTGCCGGATCTATTTCCGGAAAAGGTATTGCCACAAACATGCTGTCACGTCCTTTTAAACCAAGCTCTTTTGAGAAACGCCTTTGCAAGCGCGCTCATAGTCCACTATGTGTAGAGCATGCAGTGCCACGGCGAGGTCGCCGGGTCCAGAGGCGAGACATTAAGAAATGCAAACAAAAAACCCAATTTTTGACGAAGCAGCGAAATTTGTCACAGGTGCAATGGGCGCTGCACAAGCAGCAGGCGATGAAGCTAAGGGATTGTTGCGTGCTCAGACAGACCGCGTGATCTCGGAAATGGATTTAGTTAGTCGTGAAGAATATGATGTTTTGAAAGAGATGTTTCTGGCTTCTCAGAAGCGAGTCGAAACATTGGAAGCGCGCCTTCAAACATTAGAGAATCGCCTTAATACTGAGATTGAAGGCTAGAAGCCAAAAATATTTACAGAGGTTAACTTTACCGCTGTTGTGTATGGCGCTAACGCCGTTTAAAGCGATCTGCTGTTTTGTCCGCTTATTTTTAAAAGGGTGCCTATATGACGGCTCTTTCGTCTCACCAACATGAAGCAAATGATGATACAATGGAGATCATTGAACAATGCTTGACGTCTGCCGAGTGGGGTGCCGAACGTTCTGATGAAAAGAGCGTGAATTGTGCCGCTCCGACGCGCTGGGGCGAGTGCGGTGGATTGTTTGTTCTTAGAGATGAACCACGTGCTGTGCATTTTTCTTTGTCAGTAGATATGCGTGCTCCAAATACGCGCCGGTTTGCTGTTCTTGAATTGCTATCCATGGTGAATGAACGCTTGTGGATAGGCCATTTTGAATATTGGAGTGACGAAGGCATTATCATGTATCGTCACACATTGCCTTTATTATACCGTGAAGCGCCGGAAAAAGGCGAAGTGGAAGCTGTTATGCATGCATCTGCTGAAGCGATTGAGCGTTTTCTGCCAGCCTTTAACTTTGTTATATGGGCTGGAAAATCCCCCAAACAGGCTTTAGAGGCAGCCTTGTTTGACACTTTGGGTGAGGCTTAGAAACTTTAGCTTTATCCTGCCACTATAATTTATCGGGTGAATTTTATGTCTACCGCATTACAATCTAAATCTGTTGCAACACTCATTGGTGGGGGGCGGATGGGTATCGCTATGGCGAAAGGTTGGTTGAACAATCTGGATGCGGCTGGATTGCAAAGCGTCAACATTGTGGACCCGACACCTTCAGACGCGTTGCGTGAGTTGAGCGGTAAAACAGGCGCTGTATTAAATCCTGAAGCTCCTGGGCCGGTTGATGTGCTTATTCTTGCTATTAAACCGCAGGTGTTTTCTAAAGTGACAGCCGATGCTGCCAAATGGGTTGGGCCAAATACATTGGTCATTTCCGTCATGGCGGGCATCACGATTGAGCGATTGGCAGAAGAAACAGGCGCGCGCAAAGTTGTGCGTGCTATGCCTAACACACCCGGTGCTGTTGGTGCTGGTGTGACAGCTTTTTGTGTCTCTGATGCGTGTGATGAAGCTGATAGCTCTAAGGTAAATGCGTTGTTGGCATCTTTGGGAACTGTTGAAGGTCCGCTAGAAGAAAGCCTAATGGATGCCGTGACCGTGGTGTCTGGATGTGGTCCTGCTTATGCGTTTTTATTGGTTGAAGCTATGGCGGCAGGCGGTGTTGCACTTGGACTTGAAGAGGGGATGGCACAGCGTCTGGCCCGTCAGACAGTTATTGGTGCAAGTGTCCTCATGGAAAATGATCCAACTTCGGCGGAAGATTTGCGTAAGGCTGTTATGTCTCCCAATGGTGTAACCCAAGCAGCAGTTGAAGTGATGATGGCTGAGGGTGGCATTCCTGATGTCACGAAAGAGGCATTAAGAATCGCTAGAGACCGCTCCATCGCCTTGTCTAAGGGAACATAGTCCCTATATCTACCCTATTCCAGTTATCGCTTTTGCGGTAGACTGGACATAATGGGAGATTGGAAGGGATTTATGTTTTTTAATCAAAATCGAGCCGATAATCCACCATTGCAAGCAGCTGCAAAAGCAGCATTGCTGTTAGCTGGGTCTACTGCATGGGAAAAAATCAATGTGCAGGATATCGCCAATACGGCGGACCTGAAGCTCGCTGATATATATGATTTGGGTGGAAAACCCGTATTACTGGCTGAAATAGACAGCATGTTCGATCGTGTCATGGGGGAGGGTTTATCGCTCTTGCTGCCGGACGCATCAGAGGATGATCGGCGAGAACGTTTATTGCATGTGATTATGCAGCGTTTCGATGCTATGGAAAATCACAGATTAGCGATTGAAAATATTCAAGATTTTTACGCCAAAACACCAACCGAATTGGCAAAGGCGGGAATGCGACGCACGAAGACAGCTAAATGGGCTTTGTTTGTGGCGGGTGTAGATGAGAAAGCAATTGGAACCAAAGCATTGGGGCTAACGGCTATTTTACT
Organism: Hirschia sp.; assembly: GCF_058892565.1. NCBI lineage: Bacteria > Pseudomonadati > Pseudomonadota > Alphaproteobacteria > Hyphomonadales > Hyphomonadaceae > Hirschia > Hirschia sp. The sequence continues at coordinate 73,393 of NZ_JBZXVU010000008.1, forward strand.
ACGCGGCATGCGCGTTTGGTTAGCAGATGAAGATGCTCACGATAAAACAGCGGAAGCGATAGAAAAAGACTTAAGCAAAGTGCGGGGCTGGAAACAGGATATTGTTAGTTTCTCCGAGAACTTTCACGATCGCTTTTCAAGCTTTACGAAGAATGCTTGGAAACGCGGGCGTCATTCTAAGGATGAAGAAGTTTAAGATCGCTCTTGCAAACTGATTAGTTCAGTTTTGTTCTGCATGTGTAATTCATTATAATCTGCGAGATGATGTTGGCATATTCATCGCGGCGCTTAATCCACCTAGCTCTGATCGTTCTAGTTTTAGAAAGCCGCCATGCGCTTGTGCGACATCATTGGCAATACTGAGACCTAAACCGACACCGGATTTGTTTTGGTTACGGGCCGCATCTAACCGACCAAATGGTTTTAGTGCTTCATTGTAATTGTCGGAATCTATGCCAGGACCATTGTCTTCTACGCATATTTTCACAAGCCCGGGTGCCTGTGTGATATGGATATATACTGTATCGGCGTGATCTGCTGCATTATTGGCGAGGTTGGCAATAGCTCGTTTTAGAGCTAGGGGACGTCCGCGCATAAGCAAATGTTCGGGAGCGTTTAAAGTAATTCTTGCGCGATTTGAGGCCGCATGAAACGCTTGGTTGACCAATTCAACAGCGTCAAATTCTATTGTGGGTTCGTCAGCTTCGCCGCGCGCAAATGCGAGATATCCATCCAGCATTTGTTCCATTTCCAAAATGTCTGCTTTGGCGGCAGTTAGATCGACGCCTTTAATGTTTTTGAGCAAAGCAAGTTCTAACTTTAAGCGAGTCAGCGGTGTTCGGATATCGTGTGATACAGCGGCCAGCATTTGCGTACGTTGATCTACATATCTGTGAATACGGTTGCGCATTCGTATGACCGAACGAGCCGCTTTGCGTACTTCTCTTGCGCCAGATGGCTTGAAATGGGGCGCATCTTCTCCGCGACCAAAGGCGTCGGCGGCATCGGCAAGGTTTAAGATAGATCGCACATGGTTTCTCAAAAATCCGTGTGCGATAAGCAGCAAAACGCCAGAGAGAATAAAGGTCCAGAAAATAAAAATATGCGCTGTAATCATAACAGCACGTTTACGCGGGAACTCGATGACCAATACTTCGCCAATATTATCTTCAGGCGTATCGAGAGCATATTGAATGCGGATTAAACCATTGTCTGGAAGGCGTTCGATATTGAATCTATTGGGGAGTGTGTCTTCCAGTGTGTCTTTAAGGACGCCGCAGCAGGATGAATCTACTGACATAATCGGCGGAGTTGAGGTGATCCGTGTCTGCATGAGGTCGGCAATGTCAAACTGTGTGCTTATTTTTTGGAATAAGTCTCTGTCAGAATTTGCAGCGGAAATGAGGACGTCGATTTCTGAACTAATTGAGAGTGCTAGACGCCGGTTAACTTCTTTGACGTGCGAAGCAAAGAACATGGTCGTCATTGCAGCTATTAAAAGACCGATAGGTAAAATTACGATCAGGTAGGAGCGAACCAGATAGCCACGAGGGAAAAAGCGGGACAGTCTCATATTTTATTATTTCTGCGGACGTCTAATGCAAATACTAATCGCCAATCAGGCGATAGCCAATGCCACGAACTGTTTGAAGATGAATGGGTTCGCGAGGGTCTTGTTCTATTTTTCGGCGTAATCTCGTTACCTGCACATCGACAGAACGCTCAACACCGGCTGAGGTCAGGTTTGCCAATTCTTGACGTGATACTGGTTCGCCGTAACGCTGAGCAAGGATTCGAAGGAGTTGAACTTCATTTTCTGTTAGGCGCATAATACGTCCGTCACGGCGTAATTCACCTTTTGTCACATGAAAAATTTGACCGGACAGATTGACCTCTTCAACTGGTTCGGGTGGAGCAGAGCGGCGCAAAATGGCCGCTACGCGCAAAAGCAATTCTTCAGGTTCAAAAGGTTTGGTGACGTAATCATCAGCACCGCGGCGAAGGCCTTCTATACGGTCAATGGCGACATCTTTTGCTGTGAGCAATATGACGGGCGTATCAATTGTTTCTCGAATTGAGCTTAACAGACTAAATCCATCTTCACCGGGCATCATGACGTCTAGAATTATGAGATCAAATGCCATGGATTTCATAATTTTACGTGCATTAATTGCATCAGATGCTGTAGTGACGCCATACCCTTCAGACACAAGAAAGCGCTTTAGCAAATCGCGAATGCGATCATCATCATCAATGGCTAAGATGTGAGCAGTTTCGGTCATGAGTCTTCATCTTTCTCTGGCGAAGATTTCGCGACGTGTTGAAGCAGTTTTTTGGCATTTGCGACGACTTCCGGTCCTGAAGCGCGATAGGCTTCAAGTAGCACATCTCGCCAACCATTGGCAGCCTTGGAAATAACTTCCTTTCCAGATTCTGTCAGGTTTAATAAGCGCCGTCTACCATCTTTGGGGCAAGGGACGCGTTCTATATAGCCAGATTTCTCCAACGCATTTAGATTGCGGGCAAGCGATTGCTTTGGGGCAAATAAATGGGCCCGCAGTTCGGAAATGTCACAGCCTTCCATTTCAACCAATTCAATCAATGTATCCAGTTCAGCCTCTAATAGCCCCGCTTCTTGCGCGACACTTCCGACCATGTGCCGGATTTTTCGAGCTGATTGACGGATCAATGAAGCACCCTGATCCAGATCGGACTCGCGCAAATACAGACGCGACTCTTCAGCCGAATTGCTAGCGCCTCGAGAAACTGGGCGACTCATGGATTGATTGACAGGTCTAATCACTCTAAGAGAATGGATTGACATCCAAAGGAACTCAAGTCGTTGGGTGTTAGTTTTTCAATTTTTCGAGGAATTTCTCATGTCTATTCTGCCCTATGATGATCGCGATGGCTGGATCTGGCAGGACGGTGTCTATGTGCCGTGGCGTGAGGCGAAGGTCCATGTTCTAACACACTCCTTGCATTACGGCTCTTCAGTATTTGAAGGAGAGCGTGCATATGAAGGTCAGATTTTCAAATCAGAAGAGCACACAAAACGCCTCCACAAATCTGCTGAGTTGCTGGATTACAAAATCCCGTACTCTGAAGACGAAATCAATTCTGCCAAAAAAGACCTAATGGCAAAAATGGGTTTCACCGACTGTTACATCCGTGCTTTTGCATGGCGCGGTTCTGAAATGATGGGTGTGTCTGCGCAGCAAAATACAATCCATCTTGCAATCGCTATGTGGGAATGGGGCAATTATTTTGCTGATAAGATGAAGGGGATCCGTGTGACTATGTCAAAATGGAAACGTCCTTCACCAGAAACAATTCCATCAGCTGCGAAAGCAGCTGGCCTTTACATGATTTGTACAATGTCAAAACATGCAGCAGAGCAAGAAGGCTATGCCGATGCTTTGATGCTTGATTATCGCGGATATGTGTCTGAATTAACCGGTGCAAACATTTTTCTGATCAAAGATAATGTTATTCACACTCCGATTGCAGATTGTTTCCTTGATGGGATTACACGCCGCACAGTAATTGATCTTGCTAAAGCGCGTGGGTTTGAGCTTGTTGAGCGTCATATCAAGCCAGAAGAATTATCTGATTTTTCTGAATGTTTCATCACTGGGACAGCTGCTGAAGTGACGCCGGTATCGGAGCTTGCTGGTCATATGTACAAGCCGGGTAGCATCACAGAAGCTTTGGTTTCTGATTATGACGCTTTGGTACGCGGCCAATTGACACTTTCATAATGTCTTAGCTGACACAATATTGATCCATATAGGGTGTTTCAGTACGGTATGTGTTGAAACATCCTATCAGACTAGTGTGAGGTGATTGCTCAATTGCTTGGAACACACTATGTCTGAGGACAGACAGGCTTATTTTTGCGCTTTTGGCCTCAGCGCTTTTATGTTTTGGTTTTCTTCGGAGAAACTCTTATGACAGCTGTTTACGCACTCGTCGGTACTTTCCTAGTATTCGCTATTCTCAACATCCTAGAATACAAGCGGCTCGACTAGTCTCTTCCTCCTTCTGTTAGGAAATACCGTTGTCTACTGACATGATTATGCAAATCGTCTGGCTGTTATGCGGCTTAGGCTTACTTTTGTTCGCCGGTGATGCACTTGTGCGTGGCGCTGTTGCAGCGGCATTAAAAGTGGGGCTGTCTCCACTTGTTGCTGGTATTGTGGTTATCGGATTTGGAACCTCTTTACCTGAAGTTCTTGTATCTGTTGATGCAGCGATTAGCGGTGCTGAGGATCTGGCTCATGGGAATATCGTAGGTTCTAACATAGCAAATATAATGCTGGTGTTGGGTTTTACGGCTATTTTTGCACCTGTTGCGACAAATGCTCTTGGGACAGGGCGTTCTGCTGCTATGACGCTGGCTGCAACGTTTCTCTGGATTTTCGTCACATACTATTTTGGACTCAGTCCGATATGGGGGGCGGTCTTCCTAACTTTATTGATGGTGTATATCGTCTTTTTAATCCAATCCAGTCGCAAGCAAGTTGGTATATCAGGTGTTCATCATGATGAGATTCCTGAAGAGGTTGATGAAGCAGATAAAGACATGCCTGTCTGGAAAGTTTGTACTTTTCTGCTTATCGGATTGCTCGGGCTGGCTCTAGGTGCGCGCTTGACCATCAATTCAGGTGTATTCATTGCGCGTGAGTTGAATGTATCTGAAGCCTTAATTGGTCTAACTTTGCTGGCTGTAGGAACATCCCTTCCTGAAATTGGTGCAAGTGTTGCTGCTGCAATGCGTAAGCACACTGATGTCGTGTTGGGGAATGTCTTGGGGTCAAATCTGTTCAACCTGTTTGCAGCAGGTGGTGCGGTGGCATTGGTGAAGACACAGTCAATCGGTAATAGTTTCCACGATTATAGCCATTGGGTTATGGGGGCAGCTACAATCGCAGTGACGATATTTGTCGCTTTTAAATGGAAAATCGGACGTTTTGTCGGTGTAATTCTACTCGCGACATACATTGCCTATATCATCGGCTTGGTGAATGGATTTTCGTTTATCGATTTACCGGACCTCGTTGTTGAGCCTCCAGCGATTGAAACTGTTACACAGTGATAGAGAAGCGGGCGCTCATAACGGGGGCGGGGCGGCGGCTTGGCCAAGCTATGGCGACATGCCTTGGTGCGCGCGGGTTTAAAGTTGCTATCCATTATCGCTCATCCAAAGAAGGCGCGCAGCAAACTTTAGATGCTGTTCGTCAAGCCGGTGGCGCTGGCGCTATTGTGCAAGCTGATTTGCAAAGTGAAGCGGATCTGGCTTCTTTGGTGCAAACATCATCAAATTTATTATCTGGGCCATTAGGTCTGTTGGTAAATAATGCATCGGCTTTTGAAGAAGATGGACTGCAAAGCCATACTTTTGAAAGTTGGGACAAACATATGGCTATAAATCTGCGTGCGCCGATAGCTTTATCTCAGGCGTTTGCAGCGCAGATTGATAAAGACGCGAAAGGTTTGATTGTAAACCTGGTTGATCAGCGCGTGTGGAAACTTAATCCAACATTTTTCAGCTATACCTTGTCAAAATCTGCTTTATGGACGGCAACTCAGACAATGGCACAAGCGCTTGCGCCCAATATCCGTGTCAACGGGATTGGTCCGGGGCCGACATTGCAAAATGAACGTCAGTCTACTGCAGATTTTCAGCAACAAGTTGATGCGACTTTAACAGGCGAAGGTTCTTCACCAGAAGAAATATGTAAGGCCTTGCTTTATTTTCTGGACGCAGAAGCAGTGACGGGGCAGATGCTTGCAGTGGATGGCGGTCAGCATTTAGTATGGAAGACGCCAGATATAGATGGCGTTGTGGAATAGATTATGACGATTTCATATGAGCGTAACCCTGAATATACTGAAATTTTTCTGAAGCGTCTCACGATTAGGGCGCAATTGGGTGTGTTCACACATGAAAAAGGACGAACGCAACCGCTTATTCTAAGTATGCGGGCTTGGGCGAAGGTCGCACCAGTGAATGATGATTTAGTTGAAACAGTCGATTACAATCTGTTTTCGGATTCTGCGCGTTATTTAGCTGACAATCAGCACTTCGATCTGGTGGAGACTTTTCTGAACGCGTTGGCTGATAAAGTGATGAAAAATTCACAGATTGTGGCGGCTGAGTTTAGAGCGGAAAAGCCTGAAGCTATAGCTGGAGCTGAATGCGCTGGAGCGGTCATATATCGCACACGATAAGTGAGGGCGGATACGCTCTGGATTGCTTATCCGTGCTTCAATTCTTTGGGTGTGATGAATGTATTCAACGCCCAATCCTGTTGATCATTTTCTCTTCGATAAAATGCTGCAGCAGACGTCGGGAAGGCCATACGAATGCGGATGTCGTTTTCTTCCTGACCATTGGCTAAATCCATCGCTAGTAATTGTAAGCCGGGATTGTGGCCGATGAGAAGGATGCTCTTGCAGTCTGTCGTCGCTGCCATCAAATTAGCCTGCGCCATAACGACATGTGATTCTGCTAAATAGAGTTCAGGTATTGAGCTGGCTGGCGGTGTATTAAAAATTGATTGCACTGCGTTCAAAGTCTCACAACAGCGCTGCGCGTCAGAATGTAAAATAAGATCTGGTCGCGCGCCAAGACTGTATAATTTGGTTGCGACAAGTTTCGCATCGTTAATACCGCGTGGTGTTAAACGTCTATCATGGTCAGATTGGCCATGTTTAGCAGGTTGAGTTTTTGCGTGACGAAACAGAATGAACTCGATCATAATATGCCCTGCGAAGTCTTTGAGTCATTTAATTTTTAAGAAGATATACTCTGTGTTTGTCATAGCTGGCTAGCGCATTCTTCATTTAGGGGACGCACTTCGTTTAAAAAATATAGTGCAATAGGTGTTTCTTATTAGCTCTAAGCATTTTTTTGTGTCGAGCAAGGGTGTAATTTTCTGAGCATCGGTTATGGGTTTAAGCAAATTGGAATTTGAAAGAGCTTGAATCGAGATGAGATTTTTTCCGTTTATTTTGAGTTGTTTATTTTTTCTGGTGGCGCTAGCTGCGGGCTTTTACTCAAAATGGGTATGGATCGCTGCCTTACCGTTCGCTATTTTGGTTTGGATTGGTTTTTCTGATCTCATTCAGGTGCGACATGCCGTGCGTCGTAATTATCCTGTGACTGGGCGTTTCCGTAGTTTCTTTTACTGGCTGCGTCCATTTTTACGCCAATACATCGTCGAAAGTGAAACAGAAGGGCGTCCCTTCAATAATGAACAGCGTGCTTTGGTCTATAAGCGGGCGGAGAATGTCAGTAGTGTGGAGCCTTTTGGGTCACATGTTGATAATGACAGGGCTGGTTTTGAATGGATCGCGCACTCAATTGGTGCCGTCCAACCCGCACCAATTGAGACGTTGCGGGTCAAAGTCGGCGGGAAGAGTTGTAAATTACCCTATTCAGCGAGTGTCTTGAATATTTCCGCCATGAGTTATGGGTCACTTGGTGGACATGCGATTGAAGCTTTAAATCGCGGGGCTGCAAAGGGAGGCTTTTATCACGATACAGGTGAGGGCGGGGTATCACGTTTTCATAAAGCGGGCGGTGGTGATCTTGTTTGGGAATTGGGATCTGGATATTTTGGATGTCGCACTGCGGACGGAAATTTTGATCCGGATAAATTCAAAGATACAGCGGCACTTGATCAGATTAAGATGATTGAGATTAAATTATCTCAAGGTGCAAAACCTGGACATGGTGGTCTGCTTCCGGGTGCGAAAGTAACAGAAGCTGTTGCTGAGGCACGCGGTGTACCTATTGGTGAAACCGTTGTTTCACCACCATTTCATAAAGCCTTCTCAACGCCTGTCGAGTTGTTACAGTTTGTAGAAAAATTGAGGGATTTGTCTGGCGGTAAGCCTGTTGGGTTCAAATTGTGTATGGGGCCGGCCTATGAATTTCTGGCGATTATCAAGGCGATGCTAGAAACAGGTATCAAACCTGATTTTATCGTTGTTGATGGCGCAGAAGGCGGGACGGGTGCGGCACCAATGGAATTTCAAGACCACATAGGATCGCCATTGCGAGATGGGCTTATTTTAGCAAGGAATGCTCTAATTGGTGCTGGGTTGAAGGATGAGATACGTCTTGCAGCATCAGGTAAATTAGTGTCTGGCTATGGTATGTCGGCAGCGTTAGCGTTGGGCGCTGACTGGATTAATTCAGCACGTGGTTTCATGTTTTCGCTTGGGTGTGTTCAGTCTTTGCATTGTCATGACAACACTTGTCCCACGGGTATTGCGACGCAAGACCCAAGTCGAGAACGTGGTTTGGTAATCCCTGAAAAGGCGGAATATGTCTATCATTTCCATCACAACACATTACATGCACTGGCGGAGGTGATTGCAGCTGCTGGTGCGAGCCACCCTTATGAATTGGAACCTGATCGTTTGATGATTAGAGAGGCAAATTTGAAGTCGGTTCCGGCATCTGAATATTATGAATTGTTAGAAAATGATATTCTGCTGAATGCGCCTGAAGAGACTTATCTTGCTAAGGATTGGGCTAAAGCGAACCCGCATGTGTTCCATTAGAAATATTTGTATTAGGTAGCAGCCAGCTCTCTACATATACTTAGAGAGCTGGGCTTTTATACGGGTGTTATTCGGCTGATTTACTTTGCAGCTGGACGTAATTTTGAATACCCATTTTTTCGATGAGAGATTGCTGTGTTTCAATCCAGTCGACGTGCTCTTCTTCGTTTTCTAGGATTTTGTTGAATAGGTCACGAGACACATAGTCACGAATGCTATCACTATATTCGATTGCGTCTCTTAGAAGTGGAATAGCGTCATGTTCTAGTTTTAGGTCAGCCTCAAGAATTTCTTCTACGTTCTCACCAATGCGCAATTTTCCCAGATCTTGAAGGTTTGGAAGTCCTTCTAAAAAGAGAATACGATCGATGAGCCAATCGGCATGTTGCATCTCTTCTATAGATTCTTTGTATTCTTTTTCAGCTAGAACAGAAACGCCCCAGTCTTTCAACATACGTGAATGTAAGAAATACTGGTTGATCGCTGTGAGTTCATTCTTCAAAGCTTTGTTGAGGAATTCGATGACTTTAGTATCGCCCTTCATGGCCGTATCCTTTTTTTGCAGCCCAAAGGGGCGAGCCTGAAATTTGCGGCAACACTAATTTTATTTGGTGCACGAAGCAACGAAATTTTCAAAAAAATCTAATTTAATCAGTAGCTTTTGAGAATGTGAATTACTTCGGTATGCGAATGAAAATCATTCAGCAGCAATATCATTAGATGTTTCAGAACCTTGGCGCTCTGAGATCATATCTGCGATATCATGGCGGCATTGGCCGCAATTGAAGCGTGTTTGGTGATGTTTCATAACCGCAGGCGCAGAATCGGCACCGGCCTCGATGGCTTCGGTTATCTTTTTCTCATTAAGACGGCGGCAAATACAAACGATCATAAGAATTATTTGCAAGCGTTGCGAATGATTGTCAAGCTCATTCACTACGTTTTTTTAGAATTGGTTTGGTCGACAGTTGTTCTTTTTTAACGACTGAATGAAAAAGTGGACGAAATATATCGTCTTGCTATGGGAGGCAGCCAAACGTGCCAGTTTCTTTAAATCGCCGCCGTCTTGTTGCTGCTATGCTTTTGGCGGGCGTGAGTCCATCTGCATTTGCGGGCGAATCTAAGTCTGAAAAAAAAGACGAAGAATCCGAAGATGAAGTCATCACATGTGGAAAAGAATTGGTGGGATCATGGCTTATTGAATATGATGCCGCGACATGGCGGGTGATGAGTGACACGACCGAGATTGAGTGGATGATTGCGACAACTTTGGATAAGGTTGTTACGACAGGTTTTTTCATTGAAGTTAATAAACAGCGCCGGACTGCGGGTGGTTATGTCTATCAGGATGAAACCAAAGTTTGGTATAATGTGCCGGAGATAGAATTAGCCAGTTCACACGGAGAACCTTATTTCGTGTTCGGAAACCAGTTGGGGCATTCCTACCACCGTACAGTCGGATTTGGGACGCGTCGTTATTGGATAGAGAAAAATGAGTTCTGGTATCCTTCTGATGGACAATTCAGCACGAAGATGGATTTGGAGAAGCCAAAGATTGCAAAAGCATTTGCACATGCATTGGCCCATAAACATACGCCTTTGCGGTTGGAATTATATGTCCCCAACTGGTCGGATCAAAATGCGATCGCTATCGGGAATATGGTGGACCAAGCTGGACTTGAGGCTGCTGTTAAAGTTGCTGAAGAACGCGTGGCTGCGCTGGCGGCTAATCAAATGGAATGTTCAATCCCTTCTGAACCTGATTTCTTGCCACCAGAAAAAGAAGGTTGTTTCTTAACGACAGCAACAGTTGGTGCGATTGGATTGGCAGATGATTGTTGGGAATTGCAGACGCTTCGTAAATTCCGAGATAATGTGTTGAAGACGACCTTAAAAGGACGTTTGTTGGTCAAAGAATATTATGACATTGCACCTGATATTGTGGATCGTATCAATGCGCGATCAGATGCAGCTGATATATGGCGGCGCACATGGGGATTTGGAATTGTTCCAGCGGCTATTGCTGCAAAATTTGGATTGAATTCCGTTGCGCGGTCTATCTATTTCAGTATGACCAAGAAACTGCAAAAACTAGCGGTTTAACGCTTCATTCTTAAAATTGAGACCTATTTGAGCGGTGTTGAGTATGTATTCAACATCGCAATATTGACCCACGCTTAGAGCAAGGCTAACTGCCATGTTCTAACTGGAGAAAAAATCTAAAATGACAAACCCTGTTCTATCAGCAGATATCCTTACGCCGCTTGCTGAAGCGGCAAAAGCCTGGCCTTTTGAGCAAGCGCGCGCTTTGCTTAAACGTATCCAGAAGCTAGAGGAAAAACAGGGTCGTTCTAAAGATCAGCCGGTTATATTTGAAACAGGCTATGGTCCATCTGGTTTGCCGCACATCGGTACTTTTGGTGAAGTCGTGCGCACCACGATGGTGATGTCTGCGTTTGATCAGCTAACGGCTGGTGCATACACAAGCAAGCTTATCTGTGTGTCTGATGACATGGACGGGATGCGCAAAGTGCCACCGCATTTGCCCCAACAAGACATGCTAGCTCAGCACATGCAGGAGCCGCTAACAGCTATCCCTGATCCGTTTGGCACGCATGACAGCTATGGTGACCACATGAATGCGCGTTTGTGTGCATTCCTTGATAGCTTTGGCTTTGAATATGAATTCCACTCCGCGACGAAATTTTATAAAAACGGTGATTATGATGCCGCGCTTTTAAAAGCGGCTGAGAAATTTGATGACATCATGAAAGTGATGTTACCAACACTGGGGGCTGAGCGTCAGGCGACGTATTCACCTTTCTTGCCAATCTCTCCTAAAACAGGGCGCGTGCTTTATGTGCCGATGAAAAATGTCGATGCGCAAAAAGGCGAAATCACATTTGATGATGAAGATGGCACAGAGACAACGCTTGTTGTGACTGGCGGAAACGTCAAGCTTCAGTGGAAGCCGGATTTTGGTATGCGCTGGGCGGCGTTGGGTGTGGACTTTGAAATGTTTGGAAAAGATCACCAAGCCAATGCACCCATTTATTCGCGTATTTGTAAAATTTTGGGCAATGAGCCACCGACACAATATGTCTATGAGCTATTCCTAGATGATAAGGGTGAAAAGATCTCCAAGTCTAAAGGAAATGGGATCACGGTGGAGCAATGGCTGCAATATGCGCCGCAAGAAAGCTTGGCCTTATTCCAATTTCAAAAGCCACGTACAGCCAAGAAATTGCACTTTGATGTGATTCCTAAGGCTGTGGATGAGTATCTGACTTTCCTTGGAAAATTCCCAGAGGAAGAGCCTGCGCGTCAGGTGGAAAACCCTGTTTGGCACATTCATTCGGGTAACCCGCCAACGGAAAGCTCACCTATCTCGTTTGCCTTGCTTCTAAATCTTGTGTCGGCTGCCAATGCGGACACAAAGGAAGTGTTGTGGGGGTTCATCTCTAAATATGCACCTGATGCGACACCTGAGAATACACCCTTGCTAGATCATCTTGTTGGTTTTGCTATGGAATATTACCAAGACTTCGTGAAACCGACAAAGACATATCGTGCGCCAACAGACCAAGAGCGTGCTGCGCTTGAAAGCCTTGCCGAAAGCCTTGAAAGCTATGACGGTGAAGAAACAGGAGAGGCGCTTCAATCATTGGTTTTCAGTGTTGGTAAAGAGCACGAATTTGAAAACCTGCGTGACTGGTTCAAGGCGATCTATGAAGTTTTGCTTGGCCAATCTCAAGGCCCGCGTTTTGGTGGATTTGCCGCGCTTTACGGCGTCAGAGAAACAGCAATTCTCGTCCGCAAAGGTCTAGCGGGTGAGCTGGGTTAATCTGCCCGTGAAATAGAATTTGAAAAGCCCGTTAGAGCAATCTGGCGGGCTTTTTACTGACTAGCCCACAAAATGCGAGCAATCCATTCTATGTCGCTCGCGGCAAATTCGCGAGGCGGGTAGGCGGGGTTGGCAGATATCAACTCAACGCGGCTAGCTGATAAATGGCCAAGGAATTTAGCCAGTACTTCGCCTTCTTTTGTCTTGGCGACCACGCGGTCACCGCGACGTACATCCATGCCGGGCGCGACGATGATGCGATCACCTTCGCGGAAAACGGGCTCCATTGAATCGCCTGATATTTCCAAGGCATAGACGGTTTCATCGCCCATATCGGGGAAGTGGATATCATCCCAGCTCGCGCCTACGGGAAAACCTGCATCATCAAAAAAACCGCCATCACCAGCTTGCGCCAACCCGATTAACGGTATTGTGCGCCCTTGGCGGCCTTGCGCCATATCTGCAAATTCTTCCCAGCCAGTGCCAACGGCAGCAAGCGCTTTGGATAGACTTTCGGTAGAAGGCCAACGCGGTTTGGAGCCATCTGCACTTGCGCGCTTGGATTTGTTAAATGCCGTGGCATCAAGGCCCGCCGCCCGCGCTAAGGCTGAGACAGATAATCCATGACGCGCCGCCAGCGCATCAATACCATTCCAGATATCGCTATGTCGCATATGTTTTATGTCCTGTCGTCGTGAGATGGTAGGACTATATACTATATAAAAAGGAAGATAAACCTAAATGTTTTTATTTTGTTCTGCTTGAGGTTGGGTTTTTCACTAAAAATGTCGCTCTGTGGATAAGTTTCGCTAGACTTGATCTTTGAGTACGCTCAACATCTAAAGTGATCGAACGATTCGGCCTCCCATAAGCGCCAACCCACGAGAGACCTTATCGTTTACCTGCAATCTCATTAGAAGGGACTGCGCAGGAAACGAGCTCTGGTTAAAGAGTGATTTGATATGAATCACTAATAGCGCGTCAGTCAAGCGGTCTCTTCGTTTTTTAAGAAAGAGACTTAATATGTCTAAATCAAAGCCAAGAAAATCTAGACTCGCAGGTCGGGACGCTGGAACAGGACGTTTTGTGCCTATTGAAAAAGCCCGAAAAGATAAAAAAGGTTCGGTAGTGGAGCGGCTTCCATTACCTGGACATGGATTGGGGGATTAATTATAAAATGAAAAGTACTCTGTTGATGAATTTTTGCAGAGTACTTTTCGCTCTTTAGAGCATTAATGCTTCGCGACGATTTGCTACACGCTGCACAGCCTACTTCCACTAAAATTTATACCCCTTCAAATCTATTCAAAATTGTGTTAACCTAAGGGCATACAAAATAGAATGATGAGCTTCATTGGCTTGGTCGGAGACTGACGGCACTTATTGCCAGTGCCCACCTGCTAAGGTGAGAAGTAGGGCTTGCTTACAAGCCATATCCGGCGGATTTTTAAAGCCAATATGCACCCCGCCAGAGGGTTTTGCCAGATCGATTGGCGAGGGACCTGACGGGGTGTTTCTTTGTCTATAGATCAAACTCTTTCGCATTCAGGCGTTTCGCTAATCCATTACAACGAATGGCAGTTGGTTTATCCGTGCGCACTAATTCCATGGCTATTTTATAGCTTTCGGCATCAATCTGCTTTTTAGCTTCTTTGTTTTGGGTCGCATTCAAGTTGAGTTTCATTATGCTAGCCAGTTTCAGCATGTTGCGCTTGGTGTATGCATCATGAGCTGTTTTGATTGTTTCATAATCTTGTTTGCGTTGCATATTTTGCATGCATAACATGCTGGCTGTCGTGGTGCCGGATGCTAGCTGAATTTTCTCTAGATTTTTATCAGAGAAGGCTGTGCCGTTTGTTGTGGCTTCAGGTGAAAGTGCTTGAGGGGGAGTTTCATTCTGACATGCAATCAGAGCGAAGCTGGATATGCCAAAATATAGAGCAAGTATTGAGTGTTTCATGGATTAAGCCCCAGTTTCGTTATTCCATTAGTAGTTTGGGGCGTTTCTTTTAATAAATCGCTTCAAATAATAGTTTTGCGCCTAGCAGGCACATCATTACATAAATAATCAGGTAGAATTTTTCGGTTTCTATCCGCTTTACAATTGCGACCCCAATGAATGTGGAGATGATGGCGAGAGGTAATAAAATTGCGGATGTTTTCAGATTTTGTGTTGTCATCTGCCCAAGGGCAAGGAATGCTGGAACTTTGATCCAATTAACATATCCAAACGCGATTGATTTGGTGCCCACAAGAACATCACGCTGAAGTTTTTGCGGTAAAATCCACATATAGAAGGGCGGTCCACCTGCGTGGGCTATCTGGCTGGTAAATCCTGTTATAGTTCCAAAAAGCAAACCTGAGCTTAGTTTAGAGCTGGCTGCGATTTGAATTTTGCCTTTGAATTTTTTCCAGAGATTATGAAGTCCGAAAAATAACGAAATTGCACCCACTGCACCCATAATGGCATCGCGTGAGAGCATGTCTGCATAAAGATATCCAATATAGACACCCAATGTCATGCTGGGGAGCATGATGAAGACAATGCGCTTATCGACGGTTTTACGATAGGACCATATGCCGACTGCATCCTGACAGATTAGAATAGGGAGTAAAATGGCTGCGCCCGCAATAGGATCTCCTCCCAATGCCATTATCGGCATGGCGATCGCGCCTATGCCAGCAAATCCACCTTTAGATAATCCGGTAAAGAATACAGCGATAGCGGCACAAATATAGAAGAGAATGTCGGGGGTCATTCAGACGCGGTATCGCTTAGTTTGAAATATGTCAAAATCTATCTGGCTAAACTGAATTATTCGCGGTCAGGGCGTATTTCTAGTGCATCTATAAGATAAGGTGCTGCAAATTCAGCAAAATAAACCGCTTGTGTTGGATCGTTGCGAACACCGGCATAATTATCGGCAAAAGCAAGGACGGTGTCTTTGCTGTGTGTGGGGGGGCCGAAAGT
This sequence comes from Hirschia sp., assembly GCF_058892565.1. NCBI lineage: Bacteria > Pseudomonadati > Pseudomonadota > Alphaproteobacteria > Hyphomonadales > Hyphomonadaceae > Hirschia > Hirschia sp. The sequence goes on from NZ_JBZXVU010000008.1 coordinate 88,785, forward strand.
ATCTATAAATGCAGCTTCCAGAGCTGGAATTTCATTTGGCTCAACATTGATGACCGTGACGGCAAGTGCATCATTCACGAAGAGGAATTCGGCAAGACGAGGCTGTCCGAAATATTTGAATCCGTAGCAATTTAGTTGAAATTGAGATGTGACATCCGGGCTATCAATCATGTCGAAAGGAATAACTTCGGTGGCGTCACATTTGCCTTTGAGGTCATTTTCCATTGACCCCATGCGGCTAGCAAATTCGATAACGGTTGGTTTCTTAACCGACATTGGATCGCGGGGAAGATTACAGGCCGATAAAAAGGGAGCAGCGAGCAAACCAATTGCAGCGATGTGAAGGCGTTTTGAATTTAGCATTCGAACATTCCTTTTGCTGGTAACTCAGATAGGAAGCTTCAATTATGCCAGTATCACTCAATGATTTCGTTAAACCAAGTCTTTGATATAATTGTTTCTATTAAGCTTAATCTCGGTCAGGTAATTTATTGACGCGATCAATGACAAATGGGGCTGCCGTTTGGCTATAATATAGCGCTTCAGGCGTATCGTTGCGAACAGCCGCAAAATTATGGGCATACGCTAATATTGTGTCTTTTGAAGAGGTTGGCTCGCCAAAAAGACTTGAGAAAGCCACTTCCAGCGCCGGAATTTCTTCTGCTTCTACCAAAATCCATGTGAGCATAAGAGCATTATTTACAAACACAAATTCAGCCTTGCGTGGCGCGCCAAAATAACCAAATCCTTCGCAATCAATTTGAGTTTGGCTGCTAACATCAGGGATGCGTGGTGGATCAATTTCCCGAATCTCCAATGATGAGCATTTGTTTTTAAGGGCGGATTCCATGTCTGCCACGGAAGATTCAAATGCGATGACGTCCGGCTTCTGTACACTCATTGTGATGGTGTTGGTTTGTTCAGCAAATGTACATGCGGACAAAGCTGTAATGGCGACGGTTCCTGCCAAGCAGGACCGAATCAGATTTGGGGTCAACATTTGAAAGATTCCTAATTGGTAAAACTCTCTCCTGACACCATAAAAATATCAGGAGAGAGCTGTTAGTCGTTTGTTTTACCAGATTTTTATGCGTTTCTCTGGTGGTAAATAGAGAGCGTGATCTTCGGTGATCCCAAATGCTTCATACCAAGCGTCTAGGTTACGCACGGGGCCGTTTACACGGTAATATGGAGGGGAGTGAGGGTCAGTGATGAGTTGCTGGCGTGTCGCTTCATCACGGTATTTAGACCGCCAAACTTGTGCCCAAGACATGAAGAAACGTTGATCGCCAGTTAGGCCATCAATGACTTTGTCTTCTTCGCCATTCAAGGACAATTTGTAGGCTTTATACGCCAAAGACAAACCACCAAGATCCCCGATGTTTTCACCAAGAGTGAGTTGGCCGTTTACACATGTTTCACCATCGTCTAGCGGGCAAAAATCATTGTATTGAGCAACTAATGCTTTGGTAAGTAAGCGGAAACTTTTGAGGTCATCTTCTGTCCACCAATTGGATAAAGATCCGTCAGCACTGAATTTTGATCCTTGGTCATCAAAACCATGCCCGATTTCGTGACCGATCACACCGCCGATGGCACCATAATTTACGGCCGGGTCGGCTGATATGTTGAAAAATGGTGGTTGCAGAATTGCTGCTGGGAACACGATCTCATTAAAGAGTGGGTTATAATAAGCGTTGATTGTTTGGGGTGTCATGAACCATTCATCACGGTCCATTTCAGTGCCTAGTTGCGAGATATTGTCTTTCCACTGCCAGTCTGATGCTGCGATTTTGTTGTCCAAGGCATGGTCTGTTACAATAAGAGTGTCGAATGTTTCAAACTCTTTTGGGTATCCAATTTTCGGGTTGAATGTGTCGAGCTTTTCTTTGGCTTTGACTTTTGTGTCATCGCCCATCCACTCAAGCTCTTTGAGGTTTTCCGCCATTGCAAGGCGTAGGTTTGCGACGAGTGCATCCATTGCCACTTTATTTTCTTCAGGGAAGTGACGGGCAACATACTCTTTCCCGATGGCTTCACCTAGAATATTTTCTGTGGCACCAACAGCGCGTTTCCAACGTGCGCGTTGTTCTGGCTGGCCACGCAAAGTTTTGCCGTAAAAATCAAAGTTTGCGTCATCAATGTTTGATGGAAGTACACTGGCGTGATCTGATAAGAAATGCGCTGTAAGATAAGCTTTCCAGACATCCAGTGGTGTGTCTTCTATAACCTGGAAAGCTTCAGGGAAACCGCCGCCCAATTTTGCTGCGTCTTCTGCTGATAAACCAGCTTCATCAAGCTCTTCTTGAGTTGGCGGGATTTCGCCTACGATAAGTTCTGTTTGTCCTGCTAGACCGATTCCATCGAGGAAAGTGGCAACAGGAAATTGCGTGGCCATAGCTTCTAAAGTTTCAACAGAGATTTTGTTGTAGGTGATTTCAGGATTACGTGAGATCGCACGATCCCAATGTGCTGCAGCGATTTTCGTTTCAAGGTCCATCACTTGTGTTGCGGCTTCCGATGGAGAATCAAAGCCCGCTTCTGTGAGAAGGAATGTCAGGAATTCCACATATTTGGAACGCTGTTCGACAGATTTCTCATCGCTTTTGAAGTAATAGTCGCGGTCAGGCAGGCCAAGTCCAGAAAGTCCAGCTTGGAAAATGTAAACATCTGTTTCTTTTGGATCCGCAAAGACATATCCACCAAAAGGAGACGCAAACCCTGCGGACGCGAAGATGTTTGCAAGGTCGTCTAGGCTGTTTAACGAACTAATGCGATCAAGATAAGGCTGGGCAGGTGTGAGGCCGGCTGCATTGATTGCATCTGTGTCGGAGAAGGCTTTGTAGAACATGCCAATCTTGCCGGAAGATGTGCTCAAATCTGGCGTGGATTTGGCAAGGTCTTCAATGATTGTACGAACTTGAATTTCTGATTGGTCAGCAAGTAGGTTGAATGAGCCATAACGTGATTTGTCGGCTGGTATTTCAAACGTGTCATACCATTTCCCGTTCACGTGACGGAAAAAGTCATCACCAGCAGCAGCGCTTTCATCCATTGCGCTCAGGTCTAGACCAAATGCGCCAAAGTCTGGTGTTTTGGGTGTGACTGCAGTTTTGACCTCTTCAACAACTTCCGTGACTTCAGTGACGGCTTGTTCTGCAGCGTTAGTGTCTTCGATAGCCGGCTCAACGCTTGCGCACGCCGCCGCTAAAGAAAGAGCTAGCACTGATGTTGCTAGTTTTAAGTGTTTTAGCATGTGGTTCTCCTAAGATATGCGCAAGAGCTAATACGCACTACTCTGAAAAGTAAACAAACGCACAAAATTATTCTGTACGTTTGTTAAGAATACGACTTATTCAGCCGGGACTGCTAAGCCCTCTGCATCTGCATCACCAGAAATGTCGAGTGTCTCTTCATCAAATGTGTGGCCAATCGGTTGATATTTCTTGCCTTTAAAGATTCGCGCAGAGATACGGCCGATTTCGACACCAATTGCATACAGGGATGGCACAAGAAGTAGGCTGAGGAAGAGAGCGAAGATCACAGCGCACCCAAGCGAGACAACCATTGGCTTTAGGAATTGTGCCTGCATGGAGCGATCCATTATCATCGGCAAAATACCGATGAATGTTGTGATGGACGTCAACAAGATGGGACGGAAACGGGACACACCTGATTCTACAATCGCCTGAAATGCGCCCACTCCGTGCTCTCTCCGTTTATTGAGGTAGTCAATCAGCACGAGGTTATCATTGATGACGACACCGGCTGCTGCCGCGATCCCAAAGATGGAGAACATCGCCATGGGTACACCCAAAAGGGCATGCCCAAATACAGCACCCGCAAACCCAAATGGAATAGCTGACATGATGAGGAGCGGTTGTGAGTAGGATTTGAAAGCAATCGCTAGCAAACAATACATCATAAAGAACGCACCAAGCTGAAGACCAATGATTTCTTGGAAGAACTCAGCTTCACGTTCTGCTGAACCAAGTGCTCCAGACGTCAGGCCAGGATATTTTTCTTGCAAACTTGGCATGAAGTCCTTGTTGACGGCTTGAATGATTTCGCGCTGCGCTTCTCCAGCAACTTCGGCAAATACGGACACTGAACGCTGGCGTTCACGGCGTAAAATGCGGTTTATTCCTGGTGCAAACTCGATTTCGGCAACTTCCATAAGTGGAATTTCGCGGCCATCGGCTGTGCGGATACGGAATTGATCCAAACTATCAAGGGAACGGCGTGCCTCTTGAGGGAGTTTCACCATGACGCGAACATCATCACCATCACGGGGTAGGCGTTGCGCTTCAATCCCGTAATAAGCCTGACGTACCTGACTGGAGACGTCTCTTAATGTTAGTCCAAGACTTTCAGCACCCGGTTTCATCGTTAGACGAATTTCTTGAGCAGCGGCTGAAAAATTGTCTCCTACATTATAAGCTTGGGCATAAGTTCCCAAATGGGTGCGTAATTCATCGGCAGCTTTACGAAGAACGTCTAAGTCGGGGTGGTTCAGAGCAAAACGTAGCCGTGGGTCATTGTCATTGAATGAGAATGCAAACTGGGCATCTTCAGCGTCCGGAATATCTCCAGTAAGATCACGAAGTTCTTCTGCCAGTGCTTTGGTTGAAACAGTACGTGGTCTAATTTCTGGAGCGGCAAGCCCGATCCAAGACATGACTTCACCTTCTGAAGCAACAATAGATGCATCACGGACGATATCGAAATCGAGTTCACTCCATTTTTCGTTTTGGCTGTCTTTCAACGCCTGAATACCTGCATTTAGCTGTGCGCGAACCTGATCGACACGGCTGAATGGCGTACCATCGGGCATTTCGATCTGTACGAATATGAAATCACCTTCTGTTTCAGGATCGAATTTGAAGGGGACATATCCGTGCTGAACAAGACCAAGTGCAAACATGAATAAAGCAATGAAAGCAGCTGCTGTTGCATAGCGCATTTTAATCGCAAATTTCAAAATCGGCATGTAAATTGTGCGGGCGACCCAAAGCAGGCTGTCAGCAATAATACGTTGGAAGCGTGTGAATTTTGCCCCTATTCTGGATTTAAGGGATTCGCCACCTTCGGTTTTTTGTTTCTTCAAATGTGCAAGGTGAGCGGGCAGAATGAGGAAAGCTTCAACCAATGAGAATGTTAGGGCGGCAATCACCGTTAAGGTGAAGTTTTGTGTAAATTGACGTGCTCCACCAGAGATCATAGCCCAAGGCGCGAAAGCAATCATTGTTGTGATAACACCAAATAGCACAGGCTTGGCGACCGCTTTTGCACCATGTATGGCCGCTTCAACACCTTCTCGGCGTCCGCTTTCTACTTCGGTGTGAATGCTTTCACCAATTACAATCGCATCATCGACGACAACTCCAATCACCAGCAAACAGGCAAAGAGTGATAGAATGTTGAGAGATACGCCCATCATGGGGAGTAGGAAGAAGCCACCGGCAAATGCCGTCATAATTCCAGCCGCAACCCAAAACGCCACGATAGGACGCAAGAACAGCAATAGGACAATAAGAACAAGTATTGTTCCAGTAATGGCTGAGTTGGTGATGATTGATATCAACTTGCTCATAAAGTCATGGTCTGACCATAACAAATTTAGAGTGATTGATTCTGGGAGAGTTTCGTTTTTCTCTTCCATGTACTGCTTCAGCGCTTTTGAATACTGAGGCAAGTTCATTTTTTCTGTTTGACGCATCATAATGAAAGCAGCTTTTTTGCCTTCAAAAGATGTTTGTAAGTCAGCATCGACAAAACCATCAATAACGCGCGCTACATCTCCTACACGGATAACGCCGCCATTTGCAGTTTGTTTGACAATAAGATTGTTAAACTGGTCTGCAGTATCCGCGAGGTTACGTGTCTGGATAGATACATTACCCGTGTCAGTGCGGACTTGGCCGCCGCTTCCATTGATGGAACTGCTTTGTACAGCGGACGCAATATCACTAAAAGTGAGTCCGTACTGACGCATAGCAGATTCCGAGACTTCAATCGTGACTTCTTCTGATAAAGTGCCTTGAACTCTTGCCAATTCACCACCGGGAATACGTGCAATCTCATCACGGATTTCATCTGTAATATGCTTGAGTTCGCGTGTGCCGATATCACCAGCGACAACCAGACCGAAATATTCGTTATTTTGCTTCCACTGCTGTACCTGAGGTCTGTATGCAGAAGGGGGGAGGTTGTTGATGGAATCTACACGTAGCTTGATTTCATCAAGGAATTTTTGTGTATCCACCGAATTTAGTGCTGCGATGTTGACTGTTCCACCGTCTTCATAGGCAATGGATGTGATGCGATCGATACCGTCGACATCTGATACAGCTTCTTCGAGGCGCAAAACAAGCTGCTCCTCAGCATCCTGAGGGGAAGCGCCAGGCCAAGCAATCGTTACAGATACACCTGCAAATTCACCGCCGGGAAACACTTCTTGTTCAAGGCGTGAGAAACCAAATAGCCCGCCGACAATACAACAAATCATCAGCAAATTGGCGGCAACTGAGTTGCGTGCCCAAAAGGATATTATGCCACCCATTAGTTTGCTCCAACGTTAGAATCTTTAGAATCAGCGGCAAGCGCAAGAGTCTCATCTGTCTCTGATAGGGGTTGAGATGTTGCATCTGCATTGAATGTACGCACACGCATGCCTGTCATCGCAGCTTGTACTGGTGAAATAATCACGCGTTCGCCGTCGCTTAAACCTGCTTCGATATATACAAACTCTTTCGTTGAGCGGAGCACATCCACTGTCCGTATTTCGAGTGTTTGAATGATTTGGGATTTGGCGTCTGGTTCTTTTTTTGCAGCACCGTTTTTCGCTTTTTCAGCATCTTGTTTTTTGTTTTCTTGAGCAATTTTTTCGTATTTTGCGTTGATGTCCGCTATTTTCTTGTCGATTGCATCAGCAGGAATATCATATCCCAGCTCTGTTTTTGTACGCTCTACAGATTTGCGTGCCTCAGCAATTTCATGTTGTTTTTCATTTTCCAGACGGGTTTCGCGGTCTTCTATCTCTTCTTCAGTTTCCTTAATGACATAGACAGTGTCTAGTCCACGTAATGCGGCCCGTGGTGCGCGGATAACATCATTGAGGACACGCCCTTCGATATTAGCTGAAACGAACAGGCCGGGAGCTAAAGGCGTGTCTCCATCTGCACCTTCTCCAAATGGATCATTGACTTGAGCAAAGATAGAGACAAGGCGGGTGCGTGAGTCAATTGAAGCACCTGTACGCGTTACATATCCTGTCCAATTGCGTGGCTTTCCACCAACATCCGCAGTGAAAGATACTTTAGGGCCAAGTGAAGATTTAGAAGCATTGAATGCGATTGGAAGACCAAGGTCACCCATTTCGTCATTTGGAATGGCAAGTTCAACTTCAACTGCATCTTTCGCAAATACGACACCGACTGGCGTTCCTGGTGATACAAATTGTCCCAACTCAACATTTTTCTGTTCAACAAGTCCATCAAATGGCGCGCGCACTTCAGTACGTTGAAGTTGGAGATCAGCATCTTCAGCCTGTGCTTCAGCGGCAGCTAGGGCAGCACGTGCTTCGGCAAGTTGCGGTTCACGTAGAGCAAGTGGGCTTGGGTTTTCTATTCCGAGCTCTTTGAGTTCAGTTTTGGCAACTTCCGCCTGCGCCATAACTGTGGCTAAGGCTTGGCGCGCGCTGGCTACAGTTGAATCCGCACGGACTGCGGAAAGGCGGTAGTCAGCATCTTCCAGACGGATCAGCACTTCGCCGCGTTTGACAAAACCACCATTTTCAAGGTTTGGAGACACATATTTTACGCGTCCAGACACTTGCGGTGACAGCTGAACCTGACGTTTGGGTTTGACAACGCCTTGTGCTTCCACGGAAAGAGAAACATTCGCCAGAACGGCTGGTTCGGATAACACAGCCAGACCAATAGGGCCGCGATCTTTAACTTCGGGAGGCGGTTTCATGGCACCAAGTGTGCCTTGAGCGACAACTCCAACACCTAAAAGAGCGACGGGTATGACAACAAATTTGACGATAGTTGTTATTTTCATTGTTTTAGCTTCCTGCAGGGGCGTTGATCACTGGCGCGTCTCCGCCGCCCAACGCAAGGTGATAATTAATACGGTTGATGCCGCGAGATGCGCGCGCAGCGATAAGCTGGCTCTTCGCACTGATGCGGCGGGTTTGGGCATTGATAAGATCAAATATTGAAATCAGGCCCTGCTGATATTGTCGTTCAGCGATGACCTCAGCTGCTTGGGCTTCTTCCATGGCTATCTGCAATGCATATTCTTGTTGCTCTAGTGAAAGATCGGCTGAGCGCGCTCCTTCCACTTCTTGCCATGCAGCAAGCACAACACTCGCATAATTGGCGGCTGCAGCTTCAGCATTTAATCGTGCAGATTTTGCTTGATTAGCTAGTTTCCCACCATTGAAGATTGGGGATGCAATGTTTGCTAGGACGCGACCGGCAAGTTGATCTACGTCAAGTAAATCACCTATTTCAGTGGTTTCTATTGTGCCTGAAGCTGAAAGGCTCAGTGAGGGGCGCATTGCGATTCTGGCCAGATCTGCTCTTAAACCAGCCGCAGCCATACGCGCTTCAGATGCTGCAACATCTGGGCGGCGGGCAAGAAGGTCCATCGGTGAGATGTTTGCATCAGCCATAGGACCTAAAGTTGGTGGTGTTTCTGGCGCATTTATTTCAGCGGCTGGATAACGACCAAGTAAAACTTCTAGTGCACGTGCTGAATCTGATACGTCTAGTTGTGCGCGTGCAATGGAAGATTCTGCGCTGGCTTCAGCGGAACGGGCTAGTCTTACGTCTAATGTCGTTGCGAGACCTGTTCCGACACGGCGTTCGGTTAATTCTCTGGCGCGCTTTCTGGCGGCAAGTTCATCTTCTGCCAAGGTCAATTGAGCGCGTGAATTGGATAGGCTTATCCATGCATTTGCTGTGCGCCCAGCTATAGAGAGGCGTAAATCATCTAGGTCAGCTTGGCTCGCATTGAAATCTTCATCAGAGGCGGCAATCCGTTTGGAAACCTGTCCCCAAAGATCAACTTCCCAGCTTGTTGTAAGGGAAATGGAAGCTGTGTCAGATTCAGTTTGTCCTAAGCCCACGCGTCCTAGAGTGGAGGACGCTGAAAGGTCGGGCAATCTGTCACCCCGAGCTGCGCGTGATGTTGCATATGTTGCGCTAGCTCTGGCGCGGGCTGCCAATAAGCTTGGATTGGCTTGGATGGCTTCCGTAATCAGACCATTCATAACGTCTGAATCAAATTGGGCTGTCCAATCAGATTGTGAGGCTGGAGAAGGGAGTGTTACAGCCCACTCATTTGGAATGGAAGTTGTCGCTAAAGTGTAATCAGCCGCAATATCGCCACCACCTATACTGGCGCAGCCGCTGGCCAAGATTGCAATTGCTGACGCTGAGTAATGTTTCATGCGAATTGTTTTCCGTGTCTTTTAGAAAAGTGCTTGCGCTGGCAGCGCGAGTTTGAGCTATATATCTTTCAATATGTCACGAAAGTCAACAAATAATTATCGAAAAACAATAATTGCATGATTGGCAGACTTTTTTGTGCGTCTGACATTAAAGTGACATTACGTTTAGGATAAAATAGGATTGTCGCTGTAATTTTCGGCTTAATGGAAAGAAAAACTACATAACTTTGTCTTTGATGCATGAATTTTGCGTTGGAGCATGTCAGCTTAAGTGTTGAGAGAATAAAAATAGCCGACTTGGCGGTTTTGAGGGAAAGAGAGCTGAAATTTAAGATGCTAATTGAGAGCTTGCGTGCGCAACGTGCGACTTTTATGTGGGTTTGCGGCACGGCTGTTATTGTGCTGGGGAGTTTGTATCTACTGGGTGAAGTACAATTGTTGCCGGCATTAATAGGTATTGGTGCTTTTGTGGCAGTGGTCGTGGGACGAAGTGTAATTACGCACTATCTTGGTCGTGAAGAATTGCCAGATACTCTTAAACACAGCGGTGAATTGACCAATAAAGAATTCCGTTCTGTTCTTGTTAAAGCAATGACTGAGCCGTGTATTTTTGTAAATCCTGAAGGGCGTGTTGAGGTTGCTAATGAAGCAGCGCGTCAGAATTTTAGGTTCCGTGGTGAAATGCCAATCCTGTCTTCTGTCGTGCGCCGGCCTGAAATGTTGGGTGCTGTTGAAGATGCGCTTAGTGAAAAAGAACCGCAGGATTTTGCCTTTGTTGAACGCGGAGAATACGATCGCACATATGCGTGTGTGGCTGCTCCTGTCAAAACAAATTCTGGGCTTGGTGTACTGATTACAATGGAAGATCTGACAGCTGTTAAGCGTGCGGAATTGGCCCGTGCAGACTTCCTCGCGAATGCAAGCCACGAACTTAGAACACCGCTGACATCTTTGGCTGGATTTATAGAAACCATGCGTGGGCCTGCAAAAGATGACCGCGAAGCATGGGATCATTTCCTTGAAATTATGGAAGGGCAAGCTGAGCGGATGCGCCGCTTGATCAATGACTTGCTCTCTCTATCTAGGATTGAGTTGAGTGAGCACAGGCGTCCGTCAACGAATGCGGATCTGGCTGCTGTTGTCAGTGAGGTGGGGGCCGCTTTATTGCCTGTTGCTGATGGTCAGCAGGTGAAAATAAACATTACAGGGCAGGCCAATGGAATTGAAGTGATGGGGGTGCGTGATGAATTGGCCCAAGTTGCTCAAAATCTCATAGATAACGCGATTAAATATTCCGAACCTGATGATGTGGTTGAAGTTGAAGTGCTGACAGGGCTGAGCCAAGACGAAGCATTGGAAAAAGCAGGGCGGCGTATGGATGGCGCGGCGCAATTTTCTATCACGAATAGTTTGGGCGGCGCGGCGACAAAATATGCCGTTTTACGTGTGCGCGATAATGGTCCGGGGATGGACCGTAAATATTTGCCGCGTCTATCTGAGCGTTTCTATCGCATTGATCCTGGTCGTGGCCTTAAAAAAGGGACAGGTCTTGGGCTTGCCATTGTCAAGCACATTATGAACCGGCATCGCGGCGCATTTCTTGTCGAGAGTGAGCTGGGTGTAGGAACGGCGTTTGGGGTATTGTTTCCGCTTTCACATGAAGACAAGGAATTGTCTGATCTGGATCAATTGCTGGAAGAGCGTGCCTTTCGTAAAAATGTGCCCAAGGAAGCGACAGGAAGCTAATTCCTTTTACTGGCATTTAACATATAATCGCTTTGTTCATTATCTGGCATTCAAATGAACGTTTACGGACGTGTTTTCCGTGTTAACGCGTTAATGCAACAAAACCGTCGCAAAAACATGGTAACGCGATCTTGAATTATGTGGTCGTAAATTCTCAGTGTACTGAATTTGTTGTCCCTGATGGGGGGGATCGAAAGTCGGCTGAAGTGCGATGTTGAGGTTTGGATTTAGCGCGGCAAGCATGTATTAAGGGTGTTATGAATAGCCAAACTGTATTAAATATCTCCAATGAATTGGAGCTGCTCACAGGCGAATTGTCAGGCATGGGTGGTCTTGTTGAAGACATGCTCAGTGATGCGCTATCGGCTGTGATTACCTATGATGTCGAATTGGCACTTGAAGTTGTTGATAGAGACGCGCAGCTAGATTTGCTTAAATCGAAGGTAGAACGCAGTATTTTTGATCTGATTGAGCGCAGACAGCTCAAAGGACAGAATTTACGTCAGGCTCTCGCAGGCATGAAGGTCGCGGTTGAATTGCGCCGTATCGGAAATCTGGCTCGCAGCATTGCTAAACGTACCTCCCACCTAAAAGATTATGAACGTTCAGATCAGACCAAATCACTTGCACGGATGGGGCGGCTGGTTTCATCTCAATTGAAACGCGTTCTGGATGCTTATAGCGAGCAGGATATTGAAACTGCTCTTGATGTGCGTGAACGTGACGAGGAAGTGGACGAATTTTACAATTCAATCTTCCGCATCATGGTGACGTATATGATAGAAGATGGTCGTAAAATTGGTGCGTGTGCGCACTTTATGTTTATGGCCAAGAAACTTGAGCGCGCTGGTGATCATTGTTCTCAGATAGCTGAAATTATTCACTATTCTGAAACGGGCGACTATCCAGCGACCGAAAGGCCGACAATAGATGACGTATAATTTTAACGAGACTCCGAAAGCTTCTGGGAATAAGCATTCTTCTACAACGCCTTATGCTTTGATTGTTGAAGATGAAGAGGCGCTAGTTCAATTGCTTCAATATAATCTGCAAAGTGAAGGTTATGAAGTTGGCGTTGCAATGGATGGTGAGATGGCGTTGCTCATGGTTGAAGAGCGCCAGCCAGATATTGTTCTGCTTGATTGGATGTTGCCAAAATTATCGGGTATCGAAGTTTGTCGTCGGTTGCGTAGTCGCGACACCACGGGAAATCTACCAATCATTATGTTGACTGCCCGCACAGAAGAGGCTGATCGTATACGCGGCCTTGATACAGGTGCAGATGATTATATCGTCAAGCCGTTTTCTATGACTGAACTAAAAGCGCGTATCCGTGCGGTTATGCGCCGTATTCGACCAGGTCTAACAGAAGATAAAGTTGTAGTTGGTGATCTGGAAGTGGATCGGACAGCGCATAAAGTTGCGCGTGCTGGTCAGCAAATCCACTTGGGTCCAACAGAGTTTCGTTTGCTAGATTATTTGATCCAGCACCCTGGGCGTGTTTTCTCGCGAGAGCGGTTATTGGATGCGGTCTGGGGCTCTGACATTTATGTTGAGGCGCGAACTGTTGATGTGCATGTTGGGCGTTTGCGTAAGGCATTGAAAATGGAGGGGTTAGTTGACCCTATTCGCACTGTACGTTCTGCTGGCTATGCGCTGAATGCGGGCGAAAAATAACGCGCCTACATTGGGCTGACTGCACGTATTGAAATCGACATCTATAAAAAATAAGCGGCGCTTCTGGGTGTAATTGAAGCGCCGCTTTTTATTAAGTTGGGTAAGATAGTTTGGGTGGACTAGCCAGCCATGCGAGTGGCTTGTCCATACGTGTTAGTGCGCTTGCGCTTTGATGGTTGGAAAGCAAGCTTTGCATGTTCTGAGCAATAAGGTGAATCACCATCTGAAGAGTGGCCGCAGAAACCAAAATCTGGATCTGCTGGGTCCCCGATTGGCCATTTGCACATAGAGTCAGATACAGTCATCACAGTGACCATGTCGCCATTTCCAAGGCGTTTTGGTTTCACATAAGCTGCTGGTGCCATACGTGAAGGTAGGGCAGGTAGAGACTCTTTTGGAGTTCTGTTTGGTGAGCTTGCCGGTTTTGCTGTTGCTGCAATCGGTTGCGTTACTTGTGGCTTTGGACGCGCCAAACGTGGTGGACGCTTAACTGGGCGTGAAGGTGTTGCTCGTCCTGAAAGTCCTAATCTGTGTACTTTTCCAATAACAGCATTGCGCGTTACGCCGCCCAATTGTTTCGCTATTTGACTTGCACTGTGACCTTCGGCCCAAAGCTTTTTTAGCTCAGTTACACGTTCTTCTGTCCACGCCATTAGTCTTTTCTCCATCAGCCCTAGCGAAATAGGTGAATCAATATATTGTTTTCACTCGCCTAAGTCGCGCCCTAGTTTCCAAGATATTGTAGTTAACAAATCATTACACACAACATCTCGTGAGGGTTATTCACAGCTGATTCTAGATATAGGTGGGGATAAATCGAATGTTCATGGTTTGACCCATATTTTTTTTGTTTTTGGCCTTTCAAATTCGGCATCAGTTTCTAAATGGATAGTAATTGGAGGCTGTTTGTCATGGTAGATAACGTAGCTGTTGTTGAGAATAAGAGTGCAGAGTTTCAGAATTTGGCGGAAACTGGCGTCATTGCGCGCCCTCGTCAGTTCGGTGCTTTTAACTGGATCGGTCTAAAAACCCTTTATAAAAGAGAAGTCAGTCGATTTTTAAAAGTCGGTATGCAGACGCTTTTGGCCCCTGTGGTGTCGGCGCTTTTGTTTATGGCTATTTTCAAACTAGCTTTTCCAGATCGCGGTGATGTTGGTGGTGTTCCTTTTGGAGACTTTATCGCGCCGGGTATTATCATGATGGCGATCATGAATAATGCATTTCAGAATACATCCTCTTCAATTACGATTGCGAAAGTTCAAGGAAATACCACTGATTTCCTTATGGCACCGCTTTCTTCTTTAGAATTAGCACTTGGATTTTTGGCCGGTGGTGCCTCTCGTGGGCTATTGGTTGGCGGTGTGACTTTGGTGTGTATTGGTCTGCTTGGTGTTGCTGATATCTCTCTGCATTCCATTCCCGCTTTTCTATTTTATTCCGTGACCGCATCATTTATGATGGCGGCTATTGGCTTGCTGGGCGGAATTTGGGCAGAAAAATTTGACCATCTTGCAGCGGTTACAAACTTTGTTATCTTACCGCTCACTATGCTTTCGGGTACATTTTACCCTATTACCGTGTTTTCTGAGCCATTTGAAACCATGTCGCATTTTAATCCGTTTTTCCACTTGATTGACGGCTTTCGCTATGCCTTCACAGGCTCATCGGATGGCTCTCTTATGGTTGGGATAGTGGCTTCTTTAGTGCTTGCAGTGGTGCTTTGTGGTGTGTGTTGGGCTGTTCTGCGATCTGGCTATAAGATGAAAGCCTAAGCGCCCCTTTTATTTCAGACATTGACATATTGCCTACGGATGCTCATAGACCATGAGCTTCCGTAGGTTTTTTCCCTCCAAACGCAAGAGGACACCCCAATGCGTGAAGCTATGATGCCCGTATATGCTCCCCCTGAAGTCGTTTTCGAACGCGGCGAAGGCTTGCGACTATACTCATCAGAGGGACGAGAATATCTAGATTTTATTGCAGGTATCTCGGTTAATTGTCTGGGCCATGCGCATCCAAAACTTGTAAAGACCCTTCAGGAACAATCTGAAAAACTATGGCATATTTCAAATATGTTCCGCGTACCCGAAGGGGAACGTTTAGCTGAGCGCTATACTGCTGATACGTTTGCTGATCGTGTGTTTTTTACAAACTCAGGAACAGAAGCTGTTGAATGTGCGATTAAGACAGCGCGCAAATATCAATATGTGAGCGGCAAAGAAGACAAATACCGTATTATCTCGTTTGAGGGCTCATTCCACGGACGCACACTTGGTGCTGTGAATGCGGGTGCTAACCCAAATTATCGTGAAGGTTTTGGTCCTGCCATGGAAGGCTTCACGCATCTGCCATTTGATGATGTTGATGCTTTCAATGAAGCTATGGGCGATGATGTCGCTGCTGTTCTTATCGAGCCTGTGCAAGGCGAGGGCGGTTGCCGCGAAGTGCCAGAGGCATTCTTGAAACTCCTTCGTGAAAAATGCGATGAGTTTGGCGCATTGCTTATCTATGATGAAGTTCAGTGCGGTGCAGGCCGTACCGGTAAATTGTTTGCTTATGAATGGTTTACGGATGTTGAGCCCGACATCGTAACTGTTGCCAAAGGTGTCGGTGGTGGTTTTCCTTTGGGAGCCTGTCTAACAACAGAAGAAGCTGCCAAAGGCATGCAACCGGGGTCACATGGTTCAACATATGGCGGAAACCCAATGGCAATGGCCGTTGGTAATGCTGTCTGGGATGAGCTGACAAGTGATGGGTTTCTAGAAAACGTTCAGCGTGTTTCTGGTGTGTTGACGCAATCCTTGTCTAGCCTAATTGATCGCTATCCTGATCTTGTTGATGGTCTGCGTGGTAAAGGTCTGTTGCGCGGTATTGCGCTTAAAATTGATCCAATGGCCATTCGCAAAAAGGCATTGGAAAAAGGACTGATTATCGGAACCGCAGGCGGCAATGTTGTGCGTCTTGCGCCGCCATTGATCGCAACAGATGAAGACGTGTTGAAGGCCGTTAGCCTGATTGATGAATGTTTGGCTGAAGTGCAGGCTGACACACAAGGGGAGAGTTCGTCATGAGCGTTCGCCACTTTCTAGATATATTCCCGCTTCCCGCTTCTGAGCTTCGTGCTATTTTGGACAATGCCAAATCACGTAAAAATGCGCGCGCTGGTATGCCTAAAGGCAGTGTAGATCCTGATGCTGTGTTGGCTGGCTACACATTAGCTATGATCTTTGAAAAAAGCTCGACACGTACGCGTCTTTCTTTTGATATGGGCATACGTCAGCTTGGCGGGACATCTATTGTACTTAACGCAGCAGACATGCAGCTTGGGCGTGGGGAAACAATTGAAGATACGTCACGCGTGTTATCGCGCATGATTGATGCGGTGATGATCCGTGCAAACAGTCATGCAGATGTTGAAGCATTTGCTGCTGTTTCTGATGTGCCTGTCATTAATGGGCTGACGAACACATCTCACCCTTGCCAGATCATGGCTGACCTTCAGACACTTGAAGAGCATGGCCTTGATCTTAAAGGCGCTCGTATTGCTTGGGTTGGCGATGGCAATAATGTTGCGGCGAGTTTTGCGCATGCTGCGCCGAAATTTGGCTTCTCTCTCGCACTTGGTACGCCTCAAGGGTATGAGCTTCCAGAAATAGATATTGAGCGTGGGCGTCAAGAACAAGGCCGCATTGATATTTACAATGACCCTGCCGAAGCTGTTGCAGGCGCTGATGTTGTTGTCGCTGATACATTTGTATCTATGGGCGACACGGATGCTGATAAGCGCCTGAAGGATTTAATGCCTTTTCAAGTCACGCAAGACTTGATGGATAAAGCCAATGGCGGCGCGAAATTCCTGCATTGTCTACCAGCTCACCGTGGTGAAGAAGTGGCGGCTGAGGTTATTGATGGTTCCGCCTCGCTTATCTTTGATGAAGCGGAAAATCGCCTTCATGCACAAAAAGCCGTGCTTGAATGGTGTTTGAAGAGCTAATCATCTTTCATAATAATAATCTAGAAAAGCGCTGAGAAATCGGCGCTTTTTTTGTGCCTATATTCCCTAATGCATGAGTTTACCCAACTGCTACTGTTCACTCGCTTGTAATCGCGGTAAATTGTTACCAAATATTGTGCACATACTCTTATATAGTGAGGAAAACTCCATGACAGGTACACGCGATTATAATGGTGTCACATTGGACGAAGCTGGCCGAGGCCGCATATATGGTTCAATCCTTGAAACTGTCGGAAACACGCCTCTGGTACGTGTCCCAGCCCTTTCAAAAGCAGAAGGTCTTGAGTGTGATTTTCTTCTAAAGCTTGAGTTTTTTAACCCGATGGCGAGCGTGAAGGACCGTATTGCTTTGGGTATGATTACCGATATGGAAATGACGGGAAAATTAAAGCCGGGCATGACATTGGTTGAGCCAACATCGGGCAATACAGGTATTGGGCTTGCATTTGTGGCGGCATCTAAAGGTTATCACCTTATTCTGACAATGCCGGAGAGCATGTCGATTGAGCGCCGCAAAATGCTAACAATTCTTGGTGCAGAAATAGTGTTGACACCAAAAGAAAAAGGCATGGGCGGGGCGATTGCCAAAGCTAATGAGCTGGTTGAAAGCATTGAAGGCGCAGTTATGCCTAGCCAGTTTGACAATGGCGCAAACCCAGCCATCCATGAAGCAACAACAGCTCAAGAAATCTGGCGTGATACAGATGGTGCCGTTGATGCGGTCGTTTCTGGTGTCGGAACTGGAGGCACGTTTACTGGGTGTGCGCGTTATTTGAAAGCGCAAAAGCCAAGCGTTCAGATGTTTGCCGTTGAACCTGAAGCAAGTCCTGTCTTGTCAGGTGGCGAACCTGGCCCGCACCCCCTTCAAGGTATCGGTGCCGGCTTTATTCCTGGCAATATGGACACGAGTTTGATGGACGGCGTTGTTAAAGTCGCGAATGCAGATGCACTTGGAATGGCGCGTCGCTTAGCACATCTTGAGGGTGTTCCAGTTGGCATTTCATCCGGTGCTGCGGTGAAAGCAGGGCTTGAAGTTGCAAAACGTCCAGAGATGAAGGGTAAGACGATTGTCGTTATAATTCCTTCATTTGCAGAGCGTTACCTATCAACAGTATTGTTTGAAACACCTGACGTTTAAGTCGAAATGAAAAAAATAAGGCCTCACCCCTGCAAATGGGGTGAGTGAAGTGTTATCTGCCCTCAATGACTCAATTTACTTCAACACATATTGCGTCGCCAACTGGCGACATAGATACCGTTTCTAGCTTCCAGTTGGAAAACGCGACGGTTCGCGGTCGTGTCACCAAGCTTGGTGATATGACAATTGACAGCATTTTAAAGCGTCATGATTATCCGTTATGGGCTGCGCAGATATTAGGTGAGGCGTTAGCATTAGCTGTGATGACAGCAGCCACGGTGAAGGTTGATGGCCGGATCATGGTGCAAGCTGAAGGCGATGGCCCCATTAAATTGCTGGTGGCCGAAGCACGCACGGATGGTGATGTGCGCGGCTATGTGCGCCTGAATGACGAAAAGTGGACCGCGCTTGTCGAGACGTTTAAGGACGAAAAGCCTAAAGTTCCTGATCTTATCGGTGAGGGTGTTATGGGGCTGATCATCATTCAAGATCAGGAAAACACAACGCCTTATCAGGGTATAGTGCCGATCGAAGGTGATACGCTGGCTGAATGTGCGCAGCATTATTTTAATCAGTCAGAACAAATCCCAACACGCGTGCGACTTGCTGTTGAGCAAATTGCAGAAGAAGGTGGAACTGTTCGCTGGCGTGCTGGTGGTATGATTATCCAGAAAGTTGCTGGAGATGATGCAAGGGGCGATACTGAAGAGGATTGGGACACAGCGCGTGCCTATTTCGACACCTTAAGTGATGAAGAGCTTACGTCCGAAACATTAGCTTCTTCTGGATTATTGTATCGTTTATTCCATGAAGAAGGTGTGCGCCTAGAATTGCCAATCACACTTCAGGATAAATGCCCATGTTCTGCTGAACGGTTTAAAACCACTTTAGCAGCCATGCCAAAATCTGAAGTGCTTTATCTTGCAAAGGATGAGGATGAGCTTGTTGCTGATTGTCAGTTTTGCGGCCGTATCTACCGGATACCCACCGAAGACGTGCTTAAACTTCAGCTTTAATTTCGCCAGAATGAAGGCGAGAGAATAACAAAAATGGAGATGAGTTCTAATCGTCCAAGTAGCATGGCGGTGATACACATCCATTTCGCGGCGTCCGGCAGGGGCTGAAAAGTTCCTGCTGGCCCAACGATTTCACCCAGCCCAGGGCCGACATTACATATCGTCGCTGCTGCTGCTGAAATGGCTGTGAGTGGGTCTAATCCAGTCATGGCGAGCCCGCAGGTTAACACTGCAAAAGATGCCAAAAACAGAAATACGAAAATCATAATGGATTGAAGTGTCGTTTCCTCGACGCGTTTTCCAGCATACCGCACTGGAGAAATTTGGTTAGGCCGTATCATTTGCTTGGTATAGGAAATCATGGCTTTAAAGGCGATATGAACGCGGAAGGTTTTCAATCCACATGATGCTGAACCAGCAGTTCCACCCAAAAACATCATTAAGATAAATATAGTAGCTGGAAAAGGCCCCCATGTATTGAAGTCTTCAGTCCCAAATCCTGTGCCTGAGAGAATAGAAATGACATTGAACGCCACCATTCTTAGCGTGCCTTCAGGCCCGACCTCAACTTCCTGATGGTAGGCAATATACATCGCCATAATGACCGAACCTGCTATTGCAAAACAGCACCAGACCAAGGGCTGGGGATCTTTGATCACAAGCTTCCATTTTCCATGAAGTGCAATCACCATTAATGCGAATGGCATGGAACAAATCGACATGAAAATCATCGCGACAATATCAGCATGACCTTCAACATATGGTGCAAAACTAGCATCGGTGACAGCAAAACCACCCGTAGATACTGTGGACATCGCCATGGTGATAGACACAAATCCGCTCATACCAGTCAGGCGATAAAGCCCCGCGCATATTACCGTAAGTCCCAGATAAACATAGGTTGTTTGTAGGGCGATTTCTCCAATGCGAGGCAGAAATTTCTCTGATGTATCCGAACTTTCAAGGTGAAATAACTGCATTCCCCCCAAGCGAAGGGACGGCAAAATGGCGATGGCCGTGACGATAATTCCAATACCGCCAATCCAGTGCAGAAGTGATCGCCATAAATGCAGGCTGGGTGGGTAGTTTTCAATCCCAGTCATGATGGTGGCACCGGTGGTTGTCAGGCCAGACATGCTCTCGAAAACAGCATCTGTGAAGCTCATACCAAAGCCAATAAAGAATGGGCCGGAAGCAACAAACACAAGGACGACCCATAATAATACCGTCAATACAAAGGCATCATGCGTTCGAATTGGCACTTTCTCGACGCGAGCAGATAAGGCCATAACACCGCCAAGCGTGATCGAGGCGATAGAGAGAAGAAAGAATATTCGCCATTCGTCCCGGTCTGCTTCAAGGTCGGCAACAACACAGGGCAGCATGAACAGGCCAAGCCCCAGCGTCATCAATCCCATGGCGTATAATAATGGCCTGAGTTTCATATCTAATATGTTGCTCTAATTGGGTCGCGATGAGTCATAAGGGCTATCTAGGGAGAAAGCTGGAATGTCGACAAACATATCTTCGCCGCTGCCATTGTCGAAAGTAAACTGGCCTTGCATTATACCAGATGGAGCGGTTAGCGGTGCACCAGATGAGTATTGGAAGGTCTTGCCAGGTTCTATTGTCGGCGTTTTTCCGACTACGCCTTCACCTTCAACTTCTTGCATACCGCCATTGCGATCAGAAATCTTCCAATAACGTGTCATGAGTTGAACTGGATGATCATTGAGGTTTTTAATCTCTATGGAATAGGCCCAGACATAGCGATGATCCTTGGGAGAGGATTCGGCATCCAGAAAACGCGGCGTCACCCGAACGATGACACCATTTGTTTCTAACTCATATGTATGGGCTTGGCTCATGCCTGCCGCACTCCTGATCATGGACGAAATACATTTCGACTAAGTGATACCGTATTGCAGCAGACATGCCACTTTATTTCTTGCTAAATTCTATATCTGCATAAAACTTGTAAAACTATAGTGCTTTATCGAGGGCATTTGAGAAGTCGGCAATCAAATCATCAGGGTGTTCTAAACCGATAGACAAACGCGCCCAGCTATCATTTAGACCCACTTCAGCTTTTTCCTCATCAGATAAAGTTCGGTGAGTTGTCGTCGTTGGATGACAGATTAGCGATTTCGCATCGCCGAGATTATTAGAAATCGTGACGATTTCAAATGCATTGAACGCCTTGAAAGCAGCTTCTTTGCCACCTTTAAATGAAAGTGCAATTAGCGTTCCGCCACCAGTTTGTTGTTTCTGGAAGATGTCATATTGGGGATGATCTTTACGGCCCGGATAGCGCACTTCAGCAATGGCAGGGTGATCTGCAATAAAGTCAGCCACTTTCGCAGCTGTGCTTGCCATGCGTTCGACCCGTAATTCCATTGTTTCTAGTCCCTTAAGAACTACCCAAGCGTTGAAGGGGGAAATCGCGGGACCCGTGTGTTTAAGATATCCATCAAATATTTCGTCCATGGCTTCTTTTTTACCAAGGATAGCACCGGCCAATACACGCCCTTGTCCATCCATGTGTTTGGTGCAGGAATAGACAACCCAATCTGCGCCTAGCTCAAGCGGTTTCTGACACATTGGCGTAGCGAATACATTATCGACAACAAGTTCAGCGCCAGCAGCGTGAGTAAGGTCTGCAATGGCTTTGATGTCAGCGCCTTCAAGAAGAGGATTTGATGGGCTTTCGATTAAGACAAGGCGCGTCGGCTTAGAAAGCGCTGCTTTCCATGCGTCCATATCCACGGCATCGACAAATTCCACCTCAATACCAAATTTTGGCATTAGGTTTTTCAAAATCCACGTACATGATCCAAACAGCGCTTTGGCAGCAACAATGCGGTCGCCTTGCTGACAAGGTGCAATCAATGCAGCAGAAATCGCAGCCATGCCTGAGGCTGTACAGCGACATGCTTCAGCACCTTCAATAAGGGCAAGCTTGTCTTCAAGCATCTGGATTGTTGGGTTTGCATAGCGTGAGTAAACAAAGCCGGGTTCATCACCAGCCATGCGCGCTTGAGCCGTTTCTGCATTCGGGTAACAATAGCCAGATGTCAGGAACATGCCCTCGGATGTCTCACAAAATTCCGAGCGCATACGTCCGCCATGTACTAAAGTTGTTGCAAGTTTAGCAGAGTCGCGGTTTGACTGTTCGTTCTTGTCGGCCATAGGTGGATCTTTCCTTCTTGTTCGGTCTGCATAGGGATCTTGATAATTACAAAGGGTCAAGTCATGACCGGACGCAAAATTGAAAAAACTCCCATTGGAGTGCTACCAGATACCCAAATTCAGTCATTGTGTGACTCTGAAGTGATTTCTTCGGTAGATGGACTTGCAAATGATCAAGTTCAACCCGCTTCCATAGATTTACGGTTAGGGAAAACAGCTTATCGAATGCGCGCCAGTTTTTTGCCTGGGCTGGGTAAAAAAGTAAGCGATTACTTTAATGACGATCTGGTGATGCATGAGCTGGACCTTACGAAAGGCACAGTGCTTGAAACAGGGTGTGTTTATCTTGTGCCATTGAAGGAAGTTCTCAATCTTCCTGAAGGTTTATCCGGCGCGGCAAACCCTAAAAGTTCAACTGGTCGTATCGATGTGTTTGTTCGCATGATTACCGATGGTTCTGATAGGTTCGATGCAGCACGAGCAGGTTATTCTGGTCCTCTTTATGTTGAGATTTCACCGCGTACATTCTCTATTCTTGCGCGAGAAGGCGATCGCTTGCTCCAGCTTCGTTTAAGAAATGGCGAGCAGAAAACCATTCGTGATGAAATTTTCTCTATAGATCTAAAACCGGGCAATGATGATATTGCCGGTTATCGTGCCAAGCGGCATTCTCGCGTCCTCGATCTAAAAAATATAAACGGACACAAAATCGAAGATTTTTGGGAACCGGTGCGACCTTATAATGGCGCACTCGTGCTTGATCCGGGAGAGTTTTATATTCTTGCCTCCAAAGAAAAAGTTGTCATCCCTGTAGATGAAGCAGCTGAAATGGCACCCATTGCGCCCGAATTTGGTGAGTTTCGTGCTCATTATGCTGGCTTCTTTGATCCGGGTTTTGGGGTGGAAGGTTTGGAAGGCAAAGCTGTGCTAGAAGTTCGCTCTCGCGAAGTGCCATTCATCCTGACAGATGGCCAGCCAATGGGGCGTTTGGTATTTGAGCCAATGGTCGCAAATCCTAAAGTACCATACGGGGCTGCGGGATCATTCTCAAACTATCAAGGGCAGGGCCTTAAGCTCTCAAAACATTTCGGAATGAAATAGGTTTGTAAAGTTAGCTTGACTAAATGACAATGAAGCCTTACATGTAAAGCGAGCTTTACATGGAGGTTGATCGTGGCAAATTCTTATTCCCTAGCAAACAAACGCTATAAGCGTGATTTTGCGATTTTGATGTGTTTTTATGTGGTGGCTTGTTTCGCTGGGCCGCTCCTAATTAGTGCTTTTCCTGAAAAACCAGTTTGGATGGCGGTTTTAGTTTCAATCCTAACGGCGGCACCTGTCATTGGTGTGTTTTATCTTACTTGGCGGTTATTGCGGGAAACGGATGAATATACGCGAGCTAGAAAAACCGAAGCGATTGTTTTAGGCGCAGGTATCACCTTTTCAATTTGCATGCTTTGGGGCTTTCTCGAATTGTTTGAAGTTGTCCCAAACATGTGGACATTCCTCGTTGTTCCGATGTTCTTTGCCAGTCAGGGGATAGTGTCGTGTGCTCGCCATTTGTTCGAAAAGAGCGCGGCTTAGAATGGATATGTCGATAAACGCAAAAGAGGCGATTATGATTGAACAACGCATTGTGAAAGATTTTGATTATCTTTTCGTACTTCTATGGGCGGTCTTACAGGTGGTATTGGCTTTTTTCTTTTTGAAACCAGAATCTCATCAATTCCTTGCTGCTGGAATGGCCTTAATATCTGGTATTTTAACGCTAGCCGTAATGAAGGTTATATTCACTAGAATGAAACGGATGGACGAACTTCAGTCAATCATGGTTTTTAAGGCTTTAGCGTCAGCTTTGTTTTTTGGACTAAGTTGGGTGTTTTTTATGGCCGCTTATCATATGGCTATGAATATGGCACCGTATGAAAATACTGTGAGTTTGTTGTTTGTGTTGCCACCATTAGCAGTTGGATTTGCAGCTGGTATGATCCATCTTCAAGAACGAAAACTTCGACAGGATATGGACTGAATTATATGAAAAACCATATCAAGGTTTTCAGGGCACATCGAAAAATTAGTCAGGCGGCTCTTGCAGACTTACTAGATGTGTCGCGTCAGTCTATCAATGCCATCGAAACGGGCAAATATGACCCTTCTTTACCTCTCGCATTTAAAATCGCACGCCTTTTCGAAGTACCAATTGAAGAAATATTTGAATACGAAGCAGATCAACAATTGGCCGACACTAAATAGAGACCAACACAACATTTTAGGCACACTAGGCTGAACAAGACCCGCCACCCAGCACACAGAAAGTCGCACAATAAGTGTGGTTTAGTGGCACAGGTTTGCGGGCATCTTGAAGTGTTTGGCCCATATCAAAGCGCGTATCATAGGGCAGCAATGTGCAGGGCAATGCGGTTGTATGCGTCTGCCCTTTACGTTTGACGATCATTCGCTGACTGGCGCACATAATGTCTTTGGGGTCTTTATTTAAAATGCCCCAGCATGCTGTTGTAATTTCTGGTGGGTCAGAATTAGGCGTCATTTCAGGAAACAATACTAGTGATATCGGATTGTTGGCATTGATAGAAAATCCTTCAATATCAAACAATTCCGCATAGCCTTTTCGCGCTGTGTGTTCACACTCATTATACAGAGCACGCCCTGCTATTGTGATTTGAAAGCCATGCCCTGATAGCCACCGCAATCCCATCATCGCGGTTTCAAAACTGCCTGTACCGCGTTCTTTATCGTGATAATCTGAGGTGAAATGGTCGAGGCTTACACGCAATGTGAGCTGGTTTCCAAAGCGTTCTTTTAGGTTGATAAGTCCGGCCTGAATGCGGGGGCGCATCATGGGTTGCATGGCATTTGTTAAAACCAAAACTGAGTGCCCACGAACCAGAGATTCTTCTAGCATATCAATAATTTGCGGGGCCATGAAAGGTTCGCCGCCAGTAAAACCTATCTCAACGCCGCACTCATTCTCGCTTTCCAATTCATCAAAAAAGGGAAGGATATCTGCAAGCGTAAGATAGACGAGTCGATCATTGGTGGGTGAACTTTCAATGTAGCAATTCGCGCATTCAATATTACAAAGCGTACCTGTGTTGAACCACAGAGTTTTAATGCCAGAAAAAGGCACAATTGCCCGCGTTTCACCCTTCGCTGTGATACGGGGATCGTCGAACTTTTTCAAAGAATAGAGCGCTTGTTCCATAAATTCCGTTTTAGAGATGTTTTACTATTTTCATAGTCACTTTGCCGTTACGACATGTGAGAATAAATTCAAAAGAATAGATTTTGCGCCTGAATGAAAAGTTGAATAAAGAGCAGATGAGCAAAGGAAAAAGCCATATGGACCTCTCGCAAACAGCTCAAATGCTAGAAGCAACAGCGCGCGCGATCTATAAAGAACGCGGCCCAAATGCCATGCATCCCGGTCAATGGGCTGTGCTGCGTTTTCTCGCTGGAGCAGATGAAAAAGCAAGCGATTTGAACGGTGTAGCTAAATATTTAAATATCACAGCAGGACCAGCCTCACGTGCATTGGCAGCCTTGGAAGAGAAAGGTTTAGTGATTGGCGAGGTGAGATTAGATGACCGCCGCAAACGTCGTATGCGGCTTTCTAAATCCGGCATAGCGGCACTAGAAAATGACCCGATTAAACGCGTGGAAACAATACTGAAAGACTTGCCGCAAGACCAGCAGACTGTGTTTGAAGCAACGCTAAAGCATCTTCATACAAAACTAATTGAGGACTGAAACATTGATATTGCTATTGCGGATCTAGGATTTGACCGTCCTGCATGCCGGCATCCATTGCTAGCGTAAAGGCTTGAAATGCCTCAGCTTCTGTGGCCCATGGGCCAAGATAGACACCGTAAAAATCCTTGCCATTGGCACGGCGCGGAATAATTTTAGAAGACCCTATCGCATATAGTTTGGCATGTAATTTTTGAGCGTTTTCAAAAGACTGAAATGAACCGGCTTTAATCGTGTAACCTGATGCATTGGATGGCAAGGTCTGCAATTGGGGCGTGTTGGATCGCGAAATTGGATTGATTTGGCTGGAGGCAACGGAGCTTCGACCCAGGGGAACACCTTGTGTGAAGGTCAGTGTGCGCCCTGCATATTCTTCATCTGTTTTTTGACGTAGGCGTGCATCTTCCAGCTCTCTTTGCTCTTCAATTGGCATAGGAACAGGCAGGGATTGGGCGAAAGCGGCATTCATCACGCTAAAGGAGAGGGCTGCAAAACCAGCGCAAATCAGAGTGGATTTTTTGAAAACGGACATGGCATTCGGCCCTTACTACTATAACGCAAACATCTACAATAAACGCAGGAATTGGTTAACCATTGGCTTAGAATGCGGCATGTTGATGACGGGATATTGGTTTTTGCAGCAGAGTTGTTATGTACACGCATAGATCAATTTCTAGGATGCCACCCCATGTCTCATGCGCCAATGCAATATTCAGCCGATAAAGCCACCAAATATGATGAGGTGTGCGCTGAGATTTTGTCCGTAGTCTCTGGTGAGACGAGTGTGACAGCACGTTATGCAACGGCCGCCTGTCTGCTTGCGCAGGCTTTTACTCCAGTGTTTTTCTGGACTGGCTTTTATGTAGTTGATCCGCTTAAAGAAAATGAACTAGTCGTTGGCCCGTATCAAGGCACACTTGGCTGTTTGCGCATCCCATTTGGGCGGGGTGTTTGCGGGGCAGCAGCCGCAAAGCGCGAGACGCAAGTGGTTGAAGATGTGCACGCATTTCCCGGACACATTGCCTGTGATAGCCGCTCAAATTCAGAGATCGTGGTGCCTGTGTTGAATGCAGATGGCAGCTTGGCAGCGGTGCTGGATGTTGATTCAGAACAGCACGCTTCTTTTGATGACATAGACAAAGAAAAGCTTGAAGCATTATGCGCGAAGCTATTGGTGATTTAAAGGGAATGATCTGATTTTATGGATCAATCTGCAAAGCTGAATGATGAAGCAGGACAGACTTTATTGGATGCTTCTCACTATAGGATCTCTTATTTTGACAGAGGGTCTGATCAACTCGTCATTACCTTCAATTCTATGGGCCAGATATTAGAGGACGACTTTGGACGACATTTTTTCAAGTCTATAAATATTAGCCAGATAAATGTTGCTTGCTCACCCAAAGATTTCTTTCAAAGCTTATCACGAGAAAGCTTTTTGCAGGCCGTGAGTTCGGTTATTGCGCTACATACAGATATTGTAATCTATGGAACAAGTTTGGGCGGGTATGCTGCCATTTACTTTGGAAGTTTATTCAATGCACGCATATTAGCGATAGCGCCGCGTTTGCCTATCCATAGCTATATGGAAGGGTTGCGTTCTTATCATCCCGACATTGAACTTCTGCATACGGACCTTAATCAAATATATAGTATGCAAAATAGCGTGCTTGTTGTGTTTGATCCTGAAGATGAAGCAGATTCTAAATTTGTGTCTTATTTTCTGACGGGACGAAAGAATACCAGATTGATCACGCTAAATGGGGCTGGTCATTTTATTCTCAAACAACTTAACGCTATCAATATGCTGGGGCCTTGTATTGAGGGGTTTATAAGGTCGGGAGATTTTGGGGAGGATGCGATTGATGTCAGCGCGTTTACACTGCCGCGCCGCGCTAAGGCGGAGGCTGCTTTAAATCATGGCGATTTAGCTGCTGCGCGCATTGAGATTGAATATCTGATAAAAATCAGGACCGGACATGATCCGTTTATGACACCATGGGGATTGATCAAACAATATGTTGAGCTGTGCGATGAGATTGATATTGAGTTGCCGCGCATATTGCCGACTGAATTTGCCACCTTATCGCGCCGCATGGGGCAGCCTTCAACCCCGCAAAAAATGATGGAAGCGATTATCAAGCATAATTATCTAACATGCCAATATCAGGCGTGTTTGTCGCTCGCAGAGTTGGCGCGTGTTCGTTACCCTGAAAGACAAATTGCTCGAACTTATGTTGAGAAAGCAAGGATTGTGATTGGTAAAATTGGGCCAAATCAAATTCCAGATTGACGCAAATAAAAAGGCCGCTTCAATTAAGAAGCGGCCTCGCATTTAAAAATCCGGAGGGGTCTCGCAATATCATCAACATATTGCTGAATGAGAATCCGGTTTATGGCTTGCTTATGAAGACTGCCCCATAAGTTTACCATTCAACAAAGACCCAACCTGACCAGTTAAAATGCTCGACATCGGACCACCTCCTTTCAATACGTTAAACCTGATTTGAGTGTGTCAGAGGTTTTTATTTCTTGCAATAGGCTATTATAAAGTCGGGGAAGAAACGCCAGTCTTTACTCACCTGGTTTCAAATATCGGTCCAAGAAAGCATAGCGAGTATTCATCAAATGGATGCTCATATCTGTATCGCGGACACCGTGGCGTTGGCCGGGGTAAGTCATCATTTCAAAAGGTTTTTTTAGCTTTTGAAGTTCTGCATAAACGCGGGTTGAGTTGTCGAATGTAACATTATCATCCGCCATGCCGTGTATCATCAGCATGGGAGAGTTGAGGTTTTTCAGGTGAGGGAAAACTGAGGATTGTTCATAGCCCTCTGGGTTGTCTTGAGGGGTATCCATATAGCGTTCTGTGTAGAATGTATCATACAGAGCCCAGTCTGTGACTGGCGCACCAGAAACCGATGCCGCGAATGTGCCTTCGGGTGCTTTTAGCGTGGTCATTAGGGCCATATAGCCACCATATGACCAACCATTCAGGCCAATGCGAGAGCTATCGATGAAGGGTAAGGATTTAAGATATTCTACACCTTGAAGCTGGTCGCGCACTTCGATTTCACCTGTCAGGCGGTAGATGACATCTTCAAACTTTTTGCCGCGATTGAATGTGCCGCGATTGTCCAATCGGAAGACGACATATCCCTTTTGTGCGCTCATCACATCAGAGAGTAGCCATTGCTTATTTACACGCTGTACGTGCGGCCCACCATACACTTCGACGATGGCTGGGTATGTTTTAGTGGCATCAAAGTCATGAGGTTTTGTGATAGAATAGTGCAGAATCTGTCCATCTTCTGCGGTAATAGTGCCGAACTCTGGTGTGACATGTGCGTCTAGATATTCAAAATAGGGGTGCGTTTCATCAAGAGCGTTTTCTTCAACCCATGCGATGCGAGATCCGTCCGCTTTATACAAAGCAGTTTGCGGCGGTGTTGTTGGGGATTGGAAAGTTCCAACATAAGTTTGTGCATCTGCCGCCATGTTGATGGACCACAAACCACCAAGTTCTGTGATGCGTTCAATTGGGCTGTTGGCTTCTTTATAAGAGGCGCGGTAAAGGCCGGTTTCAATCGGGGTATCTTTATTGGCAGAGAAATACACATAGCCGTTTGTTTCATCCACAGCTTCGATGGATTTGACCACCCATTCACCGCTTGTGACTTGATGCGCTTTTGAGCCATCTGCATTGTGAAACGTGATATGGCGGTAACCACTTTCTTCTGTGGTCCAGATGAAACCACCATTTTCAAGCGCGTTGAAGTCTTTTGATAAATTGATCCAGTTTGGCTGCTCTTCAACATAGGCTTCGCGCACGCTGCCGGTTTTAAGATCAACTTGCAGCATTTCAAGGCGAGTTTGGTCGCGGTTGACGCGCTGAATGAAGAGAGAATTATTGCCTGCCCAATTGACGCGCGCAAGATAGGTGTCGGGTGATGCATCAAGCGCGACCTGAACAACGTCTCCTGTTTGTGTGTTTTTGACAAACACATCAACGATTGCGTTTGGGCGACCTGTACGCGGATAGCGTTGGTTGATGACTGTCACATCATTGGCTGCGATATCAAAACGCGGGATTATATCCACAGTGCTTTCATCAACACGTGTGTAGACAATGTGTTTGTCATCAGGTGACCACCACGTGCCAACATAACGGCTCATTTCTTCTTGGGCGACAAACTCAGAAACACCATAAGAGATAGCATTGTCTGGATCTGCATCTGGAGAGATTTGGCTTTCCTCGCCGCTGGCGAGGTTGATTGCATAGAGTGCGCCGTCACGGATAAAGGAGACCGTGTTTCCAGATGGAGAGATTTCTGCGTTGTATTCGAAGGCTTCTGTGGCTGTGAGCTGTTGAACTTCTGGTGTGGCACCCGTGAGTTTGACGACATAGAGGTCGCCGCCAATTGGGATAAGAATTTGTTCGCCGCGTTTATCCCAATCATAGGATACAATACCCGTGGTTCCGGCGATACGTTTGCGTTCGCGCAGGGCTTTTTCTTCTTCGGAAAGTTCAAAGCCTTCTGGTTCTAGCAATTGGGAATCAACCAGCATGGTCGCTTGGCCGGTGGAGACATCATAGGCCCAAAGGTCTTGGCGTTGGCGATCATCTTCGCGCGCTTGTAAGAATGTGAGTTTTGAGCCATCGGGCGAATATTTTACGGAGCTGGGAGAAGGGCCAGTCAAAGAAGGGGAACCGGCAATGCGTTCAGGCGTCAAAAGTTTCATTTGAGTTTTAGCTTCTGCTGATGTGGGTGTCCCATCAATAGCGCTATTTGTTGGCGCATCAATTGGTGATGTTGTTTGGTTGCTTGCAGGAAGAGATGCGCAGGCGCTTGCTAGCCCGAGACTAAGCGCGAGAAGAGAAACTTGTTTCAGCATGATATGATTTTGACCCCGAGATATGCTCGTTTTTAGATATTTAGGGCAATCTATCCTAATGCGCTTTTGAGGCAAGTGTTCAAAGAAACCCAAGAGAATTTGTCTCAGAGAGACCCTTGAACACGCTTTTGTGTGATTTGGTGTCATTCCCAAATTTTAGGCTGTGGGATATGAAATCTGCTTATAAATAAAGGTGAGATGATATGAAATTGCTTAAAAAATACGGCTTCGCTGTTGTGATGGTGTTAGCAGTCTGTGGGTTTGCTGCGTTCAACGGTATGGGTTTTTTGAGTAAAACGGCCTCTGAATCTGAATATGTCTATGATGGCGAGCCTGAAATAATTGCTGCAACTTTCTCATCAGCTTGGTGTTCAGCCTGCAAAATTTTGGAGCCAAAATTGGCGCAAGTGGCACCGGAATTTGCAAACAAACCTGTGAAATTTGTGAAGCTGGATTTTAGCTTAGGTCAAGGCAGTGGGCCGGCTGAAATTGCAGCTGAGAATAACTTCTCATCTGTTTATGAAAAATATAAAGGCGGAACGGGTTTCACGCTTCTGCTTAATGCTGATTCCGGTGAGATTGTAGATCAGCTGACAGTGAAACTATCTGCTGATGAAATGAAGCAGGTTTTGAAAAATTCCATTCAGCAAGTTTCTTAAGGCTTAAAATTAAGCTCTTGAAATAGCAAACTGAGATCGTAGATAGCTGACGATTAATTTGCGGTGTCTGTATATCGCTCGAATGGTTAGATTGGTGAGGAACAAAAAGCCATAAATAAGCGTGCCGACAAATGTTCCATAAGCAAGACTTTTTAAAACGGCGACATTCGTTTCAACGATCACGACATGCTGCTGGGATTGATTTGTGATTTCTACCTCAGTGAGGTGTTTTTGTAGCCAGACTGGTATGCGGGTTTTAATATTACAACCAAATTCATTGACGCAATTGGGTTGGATATCTGGTGGCATGTAATATTGGGGTTTCACCTTCACGGAATGGAAAACCATATGCGTGTTCTTATTGAGCAATGCAGCGCCGGCCGCGCCTAGAGCAAGCGCAATGCTTATAGCAATAAATATCCGCTGAACCCGAGACATTTTATTGTCTTCCCCAACACTTTAAAAATAGAATAATAAAAATAATCTGAGAATAGTTCTGTCAGAATGTGTTTTACATGCCGTTAAAAAACGTTGTGAGAGTTTTGGTTAATGGCTGATTTTTAGAGAAGATGAAGAGATATTGTGGTTTCATTTGATATGCGCTGGGGGGATTAATGACTGACATAGACTTAGAAAAATCTGAATTAATTAAATTATTGTACGCGGGAATTTTGGAGGGTGTTAAATACAGTCACCAAATTGCCGTTCAGTTAGTTATCTGGCTGGTTGTCGGCAATGGCGTAATGGCGATGTTCATTCTAGATGGCGTTGTGAATTTAAGAATTTCATTTTCATTACTTACTCAAATCAGCTTGGGCGCTTTTGCCTTGGGGGTTGTGGCTACAGTCGGGTCTGCTGGTAGGCTATATAATATGAATTCCAAGGCTATAGTTCAGGCGACTGATCTTGTAGCTAGCGTTTCGCTAAACAAAACAACAAGTGAAAAAGCACGATCTGATTTCGTAGGGATGGAGGAAAATATGAAAAAGGTTGGGCTGGAATTGTTTTTCGGTTCAGCAGGATGTTTTATTGTGGGAGGGTTAGTGCTTCTAGTTTCCTTCAACCTCTCATTGGCGCATTGATCACACTTGCTTTCCGTGCTCATTTCCGGCATTAACTCTGATCTCAATTCATCCCCATTTAGAAGAGTTATCAGCGCACATGGCTATTAAATACGTTTACCAGCTTCAAGGTTTGTCCAAGACTTATCCGGGTGGCAAAAAAGTATTTGAAAACATTCACCTATCATTTTTGCCAGATGCGAAAATTGGTGTTGTGGGTTCTAACGGTGCGGGTAAATCGACACTTATGCGCATTATGGCGGGTGTGGATAAAGAATATGGCGGGGAAGCACGCGCGGCTGATGGCGCGAAAATCGGCTACCTTCCACAGGAGCCACAGCTTAGTCATGGTGACACTGTTTGGGAAAACGTGATTGTTGGCTGTCCTGAAAAAGAAGCTTTCGACAAGTTCAACGAAATCTCCATGAAAATGGCTGAGGAATACTCAGACGAATTGATGGAAGAAATGACGGCTCTGCAAGAAAAAGTGGACCAAATGGATGCTTGGGATATCGATTCCAAGATCGAGATGGCGATGAATGCGCTTTGTTGTCCGCCTCGCGATGCATTGGTTGCGCCTTTATCTGGGGGTGAAAAACGCCGTGTCGCGATTTGTCAGCTTCTATTGTCTAAGCCTGACATGCTATTGATGGATGAACCGACCAACCACCTTGACGCGACAACTGTGGATTGGCTGCAAAACTATCTGATGAATTTCCCGGGCTGTGTGATCCTCGTGACGCACGACCGTTACTTCCTTGACCAAATCACCACATGGATGCTGGAGCTAGATCGTGGTCAGGGTATTCCATATGAAGGCAATTACTCTGCGTGGATTGAGCAAAAAGCCAAACGTATGGAGCAAGAAGCGCGCGAAGAAGCAGGCCGTAAACGCACACTGAACAAAGAACTTGAATGGGTACGTTCATCGCCTAAAGCGCGTCAGGCGAAATCAAAAGCGCGTATGTCTGCATATAATGAAAAAGCACAAGCGGCTGAAAAAGAAAAAGTCACAACAGCGCAAATCCGCATTCCGCCCGGCGAGCGTCTTGGGAATGTGGTTGTGGAAGCTGAAGGCTTGCACAAAGGCTATGGCGACCGCTTATTGATCAAAGATCTAAGCTTCCGTTTGCCGCCTGGTGGTATTGTGGGTGTGATCGGTCCAAACGGTGCGGGTAAAACTACATTGTTTAAAATGATCACAGGTAAAGAAGTTCCAGATGAGGGGACATTCAAGGTCGGTGATACTGTGCAGATGGGTTATATCGACCAATCTCGTGACAGTTTGAATGACGATAATAATGTCTGGCAGGAAATTTCTGACGGGTTGGATTATATCGACATTGGCGGTGTGGAAATGTCCTCACGTGCTTATGTGTCTGCATTCAACTTCCGCAAGACTGACCAGTCTAAAATCGTGGGTAAGCTGTCAGGTGGTGAGCGTAACCGTGTGCACCTTGCCAAAATGCTTAAAGAAGGTGGAAACCTGCTTCTCCTCGATGAGCCGACAAACGACCTTGATGTGGAAACACTACAAGCGCTTGAGGCTGGTTTGGATGACTTCCCCGGCTGTGCTGTTATCATCTCGCACGATCGCTGGTTCCTTGACCGTATGTGTACCCACATTCTTGCGTTTGAAGGCAATAGCCATGTGGAATGGTTTGAGGGTGATTTCTCTTCCTACCTTGAAGACAAGAAGAAACGTTTGGGTGAAGAAGGGGCTACTCCAAAGCGTCCTACTTTCCAAAAATTCTCTCGCGATTAGAATTAAAGGCCTCCATTGGAGGCCTTTTTATTGCCTTATGTTCGTATAATCAGAAACCAGTTCAAGCTTAAATCATGTCAGAACGCATCAAAATTGAAAACGAAGCGCTTATTGTTGAAATCTCGACTTTTGGAGCCGAAATTCAATCCATCAATTCCAAAGATGGACGGCAATGGCTGTGGAATGGTGATGAAGCATGGTGGAGTGGGCGCGCGCCATTATTGTTTCCAATAGTTGGTGGATCCCTCAATGACACAGTGTCTATCAATGGCAATGATTATACGCTTCAACGCCATGGTTTTACCCGCAAAAGCGAGTTTAAGCTGGTTGAGAAAACAGAGACAAGCTGTGTGTTTGAGCTTGAATGGACTGATGCCACGCTAAGCGTTTATCCGTTCAAGTTTACTTTGCGGGCAGCTTATATTCTGGATGGGGCGAAGCTGACAAACGCGCTTGAGGTTATCAATCAAGATGATCAAGACATGCCTTTTGGTGTGGGTTTCCATCCTGCATTTAACTGGCCACTGCCGGGGGCGAGTGCGGATGAACCGCATTTTATCACGCTGGAAAATGGCGCAGAGCCTCAAATGATGCGTCTCAACGAAACATCTTTGTTTGCTGAAGCGCTTTTGCCATCGCCCTTTAAAGACGGGAAAGTGCAGCTTGATCATTCTCAATATGAAGATGATGCGATGGTGTTTCCGGCTGGGGCAGGTTCGAAGTTAAGCTATGGCACGCAAGCGGGTGCTAAACTGCATTTTGAATTTGAGAATTTACCAAATCTCGCGCTGTGGCAAAAGCCGGGTGCGCCTTATATTTGCATTGAGCCGTGGCATGGTATGGCGGGTGTGGATGGCAAAGGGACTGATATAATGGATCGTCCGTCAACATTTGTATTACCGGCAGGACAAAGCCAGAGCTTTCAATACAGTGTACTCATTTCTGAAAACTGATAATCACACGCGTTAGTCAAAGCTAGTCTATATAGATATTGTCGGAGCTGGCTGCCTTTACAGCGAGCTTGCTTCCCATTGCTGCCCAGCTTGTGACTTCGCCTGTTGAGATGGTTGCGATTGCTTTCCATTGATTATCAATGCGCTGGAGAATGTATGTCTGTTCCCAGCTGACGATTACTTCACCATCTTCGTTGAATATCGTATCCTTGGTTATTGCGCTGACAGTTTCGGGGGCGATTTCGCAATTTTCGGCGACGATTTTCTGCATTTTTGTCATGCCGACGGATTTGCCGAACGTACCGAGCTTTGTGAGGCTTTCCAAAAATTCCGTGGGGTCAGAGAAAGCTAGGTTTCTTTTGTTGGATGTCACAAGGCATGGCAGCGACCACATATTTCGAATGGCTTTGAAGTCATAGCTGGCGAATGCATCCGCATAATCATTAAAATAGGTCTGGATCTCGTCTTTCACCTCATTGGATATTGAGGATTCTGTAGGGAGGTTGCCCGTTGTCATGAAGAATTTGCCTTTGCATCTTGTGTTGCGAGTTTGTATTCCCTGTCGCGTTCATGCGCGATGATACCGCGACTTGTTTCGCTGTCATATCCAAATTCTTGCAGCGTGCGTGATGCCATTTGAAGGCCGGCTTCGATTGTCTCGGGTACGACGAAATCAGCGCCTGCCGCGTATAATTCACGTGCATGTATGGCGTCATTTGCGCGAACGATAATGGGCATTTGTGGACGAATGGTGCGCATTGTTCTGACAATGGCTTCCACTGAACCTGCATCATCAAGGGTGAGCACAGCCATTGCAGCGCCTTGAATACCGGCTTTTTCCAGAATTTCTTTGCGGGCCGCGTCTCCAAGATAAACTCGCCAACCTTCTTTGCGCATGATGTTGACGCGTTTAGGTCGGCTTTCCAATGCAACAAAGCTTGTTTGTTCTGCTTCCAGAATGCGCGCAACTGTCTGACCTACGCGGCCAAATCCGGCAATAATGACATGACCTTCAAGGTCTGAGTAATTGTTTATGCCTTCTGCGGATTCTTCGCCTTCAACATCAAAGCGTTTTGCTAATATCTGGCCAATTTTAGACATAAGGGGTGTGATCATCATGGATAGGCCGGCAATAGCAGTAATTAATGCGGCTTCCTTGGGGGTGACGACACCGCCTTCGCTGCCTGCGGCCAGCACCACAAATGCAAATTCGCCCGCTGGTGCTAGAAGGAAAGCAGCCTCCAATGCAGTCGACATTTTGCCAGTAAATATTCGACAGGCAATGATAGCAACGGCCAGCTTGATAACAAGAAGCAAGATCAACCCTAGAATGACAATAGGCCAATATTTAAACATTGTTGGAAGGTCTAGGCCCATACCGACAGTCATAAAGAATAGGCCAAGTAGAAGGCTTTTAAATGGTTCTAGATCGACTTCAGTTTGGTGTTTAAATTCGGTCTCACCAAGCATTAAGCCTGCGAGAAAAGCGCCTAACGCCAAAGATAAACCAGCGCTTGCGGTAATAACGGCAGCTCCGACCACGGTTAACAAGGTTGTCGCGATCATAAAGTCACGGCCACCTGTTGTTGCTGCAAGTCGGAAAAGAGGGCGAAGCAGAAAGTGCCCTATGAATAGAATGGCGACCAAAGCGGCAAATCCGTTAAAGGCGGCCTGAAGAATGGCTCCTGAAAGAGCCGGTGTTGCATCTCTTGATAAAAAGCCTGCAAGAATAAGAATGGGTGCAACCAAAATGTCTTGGAATAATAAGACGCTGAGTCCTGTTCTGCCGGCTGGAGATGTTGCGCGGTGATCATCTATCAAAAGCTGCATCACGATTGCAGTAGATGATAATGCAAGTGCAAGACCGATAAGCGCGGCGGCAGGCGCTGTCAGGCCGATCATATAGGCGACAATGCCTATCAGGACAGCGCTGATACTTGCCTGCAAGCCACCGGCCCCAAAGACAAGTCGTCTCATTTCCCAGAGCTTTTTAAATGAAAGTTCAAGTCCGAGTAGGAACAGCAAGAACAGGACGCCCAATTCGGCAAAGGGTGCTGCCGCTGCGGGGTCGCTCATCGTTAAATAGCTGAGAAAGGGCCATTGGTGTGTGAGGGAACCAAGCCCGATTGGCCCAAGTGCAATTCCGGCTAGAATGAAACCTAGAACTGAGGGGATGCGACAATAGCGTAATGCAGGAATAACAAGACCAGCAGCGAAAAGGAAAACGATCGCATCTTTAATCAAGATTTCCTGACCGGCATGTTGCATGTGGAAGCAGCTCCTATGGCATTGACAATGTTAACTATGAGATGTTCGTGAATGACTTGTCCATATAAGTACATAATTATGCTGTTTTTTCTCTACAACATATGAATAAAAACAGATTTTTGGTTAACCTTTCTACACAAAGTTCGAAATATGAAGCACACTCCCTCAGAGTGATGCTTGAGTGAGAAGCAAGTCTGTTTTGAGAAAGATAACTGAATAGGATTATGAAACTTATTTATTCAAAGACGTCTCCTTATGCCCGCAAAGTCCACATTGCGATCCTAGAAAAACAGCTGGAAGGTGATTTTACGTTTCAAGAAGTCGATACTCAGCAAGATGCGGAGATTGTGAGAGCTATTAATCCTCTAGGAAAGGTGCCGGCACTGATTACCGTCGAGGGAGAGGTGGTTTTTGACAGTCCTGTCATTTGTGAATTCATTGATACGCTGAGCGGCGTGGTTGAGCTAATTCCGCAGATTAAAAATGCGCGTTTTGTGGTTTTGAGAAACCAGGCGTTAGCAGATGGCTTGATGGATGCTGTTGTGGCGATGGTTGCATTTGAAAAGCATTCTGGAGAGGCTTTGCCTAAGGTGTTGGTCAATAGAAATATCGACACTATTCATCGTGCATTGAATGCAATGGAAAATCAGATTTCAGCTTTGGGTGAAGCTTTTGATCTGGGACAAATTTCATTTATGTCTGCTATTGGATATATTGAATTGCGTTTACCCAAATTGCGGTGGCGTGAGATGAGACCTAAATTGTCGGCATGGTTTGATGAACGAAGTACGCGACCTAGCTTTAAGTCGACTATGCCTAATAGATAGTATTTATAGAATACTTGCTTGGTGACTACTGTTTACAACGTTGTCTAATCTTCATTTTTTCTTAATTATAAATATTAGTGCCGGCTGGAAGCGTATTTTGAGAATTGGTTAGGGGTATATTAGGGCAATTGGAATAGTATTCCTCCAAAGAGGGTGGAATTAGCAAACGTCTCGGGGCTAAGCTATGCAAGTATTCAAGTGCTTATTGTTAGAAGATAGTGCTACACAAGCTAAAATTATGTCTTCTATTCTGAAGCAGGCCGGCTGTGAATGTATGGTCGCTCTATCTGTGCGTGAGTACAAAGGGAAGCCGGAATTATTCGACGCTAAATTTGATCTTGTTCTGATTGATATTAATTATGGCGGTATATCTGGCCTTGAATTAATTGGTGATGTGAAGAAGCGTTGGCCCAAAGCTGTTGTGGGTGTGATGACAGCGGATTCAACAGATAATTATAGTGGTTTGGTTGAGGCACGTGAAAGAGGCGTTAAGCTTGTTCTGCGCAAGCCGTTTGGCCTTGAAGAAGCGCGTTCAGCTGTTTCCGATGTCGCATCAATTTTGGCCGGCGGAGGGGTGCGGCTTCACGCTGTCGTGATTGATGATAGTAAAACATGCGGGAAAGTCGCGGCAGGCGTTTTACGTCCCAATGATTATCGTGTGACTGTTTTTGATAACGCTCAAGATGCAATAGGTCGATTAAGTTACGATCACGTAGATGTGGTCATTACGGATCTCTTTATGCCGGGCACTAATGGACATGAAGTTATCAAGCTTGTCCGAGATGTGTGGCCCCATGTTGCGATAGTTGCCATGACAGGCGGTACAGAGGGGTCTGATATTGCCGGACGCGAGTTGAAAACAGCTAAGAGTCATGGTGCAAATGCATTGCTGTACAAGCCGTATGGTGCTGAAGAAATGCTAGCTGCAGTGCGCCATGCATTGGAAGCTCAAAAAGAGATTTATGGTGAGAAAGTTACACCGCTTCCAGGTGGCTTACAGCCGAAAGTAGACAACCGTAACAAGGTGTATTTAGATATCTAATATAAATTAGCCTCCGCAAATAAAAATTGCGAAGGCTAATGTTTTAGATCGAGATAGATCTATAGCTGGTAAGAGCTATGACTGGCTTTTGTTAGCTTTCATCACCCGTCAGCTTTAGCTGGTTCTTAGCCAATTCTTTTTCATTTTTCAGTTTTTCGGTCATCGAATTGATACGCTCGATGAGGACTTCCGCGTTTCCGTTGGATCTATCCAGCAAAGACACAAATTGCGCTCTTTGTTCTTGGGCAAGCCAGATTTGGCTGCCTTCGATATTGAGAGCAACGTCTAGGACTTGATAGTTCGCTGAATCTTTATCTTTCAGTACACGCCATTCGACATTGAATTTCTTATTGTCATTTGTTGCCAATATACGTGTTTTAACAACTGAATCACCTGGACGAAGATCGACAGAGCCTACTACTTCAATTTCTTCACCACGGAAACGGTCGAGCTGAACTTCGTATACAGCGAGTGCATATGTAATGAAGGCATCAGAATAGGCCTTGAATTCAGCATCCGAAAACTGTCGCCCATAGCGGCCAACAGCAAAACGGGCGACTTTGTCCATGTCCGCAAATGTATTCATATAGAGGTTGAATTGAGCTGTGCGATCGGCCTCAGTCAATTCTGGTTGGTTGAGTGTGTGAAGAACAGCGTTCGCATTTTCTTCAACAAAGGCTTCGGAGTTTGCGTCAGCCCACGCTGCACCAACGAACATAGTCGTGGCGAGTGCGATCGTAGTGATCTTTTTTAGTATATGCATTGCAGCCCTCCCGGAGGCCTTCAATTGTGTGTATCTTTAATATTCATCATAACTAGGCAAATCTTCGTATGCATTGGGGTTTTCTTGCCCATTTCTTATCGCAGCATCCCTAGTTTGGTCATAAATTCGCCTTACAGCAGTATATGGATCGGCTTGTTGTTCTTTCAGCTCATCAATAGTTTCTATGAAAGCTTCTCGTGCTGACACTGTACCAATGACCGACTTGGCTATTCTAAATTCTGAATCACCCTCAAATTGTGCATAATTGAGAGGTTGCAATGCGCTATCAACGCCTTTTCCAAACAAATCCCTAGGGTTGGTAGACCCTAAGACCGGCAATACAAGGTAGGGGCCGCCTGAAACGCCCCATTTACCCAAAGTTTGACCAAAATCTTCTTTTGTACGTTTGACGCCAAAGCTTCCTGTGACATCTACAAAGCCTGCGACGCCCAATGTGGAGTTCATGGCAAAACGCCCCGCTGTTTCGCCGGCTGCGACGAGGTCGCCTTGTAGAATTTCATTGGCGAATGTGACAGGTTCTCGTAGATTAGACAGTGCGTTTGAGACACCTTCGCGAATATCTTCTGTTGTGATTGCCCGATATCCCTTGGCGGCCGGTTCCAGAATAGCTTTGTCTAACGTATTGTTGACTTCAAACATTTTACGGTTAAAGCCCTCGAATGGGTCATTTGCGTCTGATGATAAATTGCCATCCGCAGATGCACAGCCTGTTATTCCAATGAACGCTAAGGCTGAAACGCATACATATTTATTCATTTCGCGAAATTCCCCTCACATCTAGGCTCGCATATGAGTCTATTGATATCGAAATTCAATAGTCTTAACTGCATCTCTTCTCACGTTGTTTCATAAAGGTCACAATAAATAGAACGATTATTCTAAAATAGTTGTTGGTGGGTTAAAACGCAAGCGCGATACAATTTTGTTTTTGTAAAAACCAATAATATCGCTTGAATGATCATATAAAGATATGTTTATATGATCATATGGATAAAATATACATAGATAATATGGTGGATTGCCTTAGGGCTGCAGGTGAAACCACACGCGCGCGCGTGTTGGCACTGCTTAGCCGTGGGGAATTGTCGGTTGGAGAACTTGCACAAGTTCTCGGGCAGAGCCAGCCCCGTTTGTCGCGCCACATGAAATTTTTGACTTCCGCCGGTCTTGTCGAGCGTATGCCGGAAGGAGCTTGGGTATTTTATAAATTGCCTCGCAAAGGTGTAGGGCGAGATCTCGTTGATTCCATATTGAAGCTTGTTGATCTAGAAGGTGATGGACTACAAAGAGATTTTGTGCGTCTTGAAGAAATTCGTGCGGCTCGTCAAAAAGAGGCCGGTGAATTCTTTGAACGTTCTGCCAAAGAATGGGACGCTATTCGCGCATTGCATTATCCTGAAGCGGATATTGAAGCAGCCGTATTAGACGAGATTGGCCAAGGACCATTTGAGCACATCATTGATATGGGCACAGGTACGGGACGTATGCTGTCATTGATTGCGCCATTTGCGAAGTCTGCTGATGGTATAGATTTGTCTCATCAAATGTTGACCATAGCGCGCTCAAATTTATCAGATGAGAAATTTTCTCATGTCGATGTCCGGCATGGAGATGCAACGCAAACCGCGTTTAATAATAATAGTGCGGACCTCGTCATTATTCACCAAGTTCTGCATTTTCTTGATGAGCCAGAAAGGGCGATTCAAGAAGCAAGTCGATTACTAATGCCGAATGGATTGTTGTTAGTCGTCGATTTTGCACCACATGATTTGGAGTATTTGCGACGAGATCAGGCTCATCGTCATTTGGGTTTCTCTGACGATTATTTCGCAGATTGGTGCGAAGGGGCCGGATTGATTGTTGGTCCTACGCGACGATTTGATCCTCCGACTACGACATTGAAACAAGAACAAGCAGGAATTGCGGTTAATATTTGGACTGCAAATAAATCAACATCACCAATCGTTCCAATTATGCCTACTGAACATTTGGACTCTAAGGAATTAAACGCGTGAGCAATCTCAATATATCTTTTGAATTTTTTCCGCCAAAATCAGATGCGGTTGAAAACCGGTTATGGGATTCTGTTCACCGGCTTTCGCCCTTACAGCCTAAATTTGTATCGGTGACATATGGCGCTGGTGGTTCTACGCGTGAGCGAACACTAGATGTCGTTGGCAAAATCGCTGCTGACACGTCTCACTCCATCAAAGCAGCAGGCCATATTACTTGTGTGGCAGCCAGCAAGGCTGAAGTGAATGAAGTTCTGCAAAGCTATTGGGAGCGCGGTGTTACGAGTATCGTCGCATTGCGAGGAGATCCTGCTGAAGGCATTGGTGCCAAATATACCCCTCATGAAGATGGTTATGCTTATGCATCTGAT
Source organism: Hirschia sp. (assembly GCF_058892565.1). NCBI lineage: Bacteria > Pseudomonadati > Pseudomonadota > Alphaproteobacteria > Hyphomonadales > Hyphomonadaceae > Hirschia > Hirschia sp. The sequence continues at coordinate 131,432 of NZ_JBZXVU010000008.1, forward strand.
CTCATTCAAGGCGCTAGAGAAATTGCAGATTTTGATATTTCCGTCGGTTGCTATCCTGAGTCTCACCCTGAAGCGCGCAGTTTGCAGGACGAGCTGACCAATCTTAAACGCAAGTTTGATGCGGGCGCTGACCGTGCGATCACGCAATTTTTCTTCGAACCAGAAACATTTTTGCGTTTTCGGGATAAAGCAGAAGCTGCTGGTATGGATAAGCCAATTGTGCCGGGCATTATGTTGCAATCCAACTTTAAGGGTTTGGCGCGTATGGCTGAAATGTGCGGTGCCTATTTGCCGCCCAAATATGCCGAACTATATGAAGGGTTAGACGATGATCTTGAAACAAGAGATTTGGTGACCGCTCACTTAACGGCCGAACTTTGCAATAAGTTGGTTGATGAAGGCGTTAAAGATTTCCATTTTTACACCATGAATAGGGCGGGACTGTCTTTGGCGACATGTCGTCTATTAGGTGTGAAGCCAAGCAAGGGCATAAGCGCATGAATCGCGAACAAAGATTAGAAAAAATCACCAAAATCGCGAATGAGCGTGTGCTTATTCTCGATGGAGCAATGGGAACAGAGCTTCAGACATTTAAGCTGACTGAAGAAGATTTTCGTGGTGAGCAGTTTAAGGATGTCGATCGTTTCCTCAAAGGAAATAATGATTTACTGAATTTAACAAAACCTGACGTGGTGAAAGAAGTGCATCGCCGTTATTTTAATGCGGGTGCGGATATAGCGGAAACCAACACATTTTCAGCTACCACAATTGCGCAAGCTGATTACGCATTGGAATCCCTTGCTGCAGAAATTGCGCGTGAAGGTGCGAAAATTGCGCGTGAAGTTGCAGATGAATTTGAAACTGAAGATGCGCCCAAAGCTGTCTGGTCGGCGATTGGGCCGACGAACAAAACATTGTCACTTTCTCCTGATGTGAATGACCCAGGATTTCGTGAAGTCACGTTTGAACATGTTGCTAAAGCGTATCAGGAACAGATCGCCGCAATGGCTGAGTTTTCAGATGTGTTTTTGATTGAAACGGTGTTTGATACCCTCAATGCAAAAGCTGCTATCAAAGCGGTGAAAGATTGGGAATTTGAGTCTGGTGAGAGTCGTCCGATTGTGTTGTCAGGGACGATCACAGATGCCTCAGGACGAACATTATCGGGACAGACAACGGAAGCATTCTGGTATTCTGTGCGTCATGCAAAACCGTGGGCGATTGGATTGAATTGTGCCTTGGGTGCTGATCTCATGCGTCAGTATGTGGTCGCGCTTTCTAGGGTCGCTGATACACGCGTGTTGGCTTATCCAAATGCTGGTTTACCCAATGAATTTGGGGAGTATGATGTGACACCGGACGAGCAAGCTGTACACCTAAAAGCTTGGGCGCAAGATGGTATCGTCAATGTTCTTGGCGGATGTTGCGGGACAACGCCTGCACACATTGAAGCAATTGCAAAAGCCGTAAAATCGAGCGCGCCGCGAAAAATACCAAGTATTGATCCGGCTATGCGTTTGTCTGGACTTGAGCCGTTTGTTTTGGCCTAGAGAGCATTTGAAATGACTGATCAACAATCGGACAATTTACAATCTGGTGAAGCTAAAATCGGTCGTTTCGTTTTTCGAATGATGGTTGCGCTCGCTTGGTTTGTTGCAGCCATTGCAGTTTATACGAGTGCCGAGAAATTTGATATTTCATACACGATGAAAGTGATCATCGCTGGTTTTGCGGCAGTCATGGCGCTGGTGTCATTTGTTCAAGCGCTAGGTAATTATGGGCCGGAAGATAAGCTTTCTTCTGATAAGCCCGATGACGAAATTGAGAAGAAATAAATATGACCGATACTACAGCCACTTTCGTCAATATTGGTGAGCGTACCAATGTGACTGGTTCTGCCCGTTTTAAAAAGCTCATCTTAGATGATGATTATGCGACGGCAGTAGATGTTGCGCGCCAGCAAGTTGAAAACGGTGCGCAGATCATCGACATCAACATGGACGAAGGAATGCTTGATGGCCAAAAGGCTATGGTGACATTTCTTAATCTGATCGCCGCTGAGCCTGATATTGCGCGCGTTCCTATCATGATAGACTCGTCTAAATGGCATGTGATCGAAGCGGGCCTTCAATGTGTGCAGGGCAAAGCGGTTGTAAACTCGATTTCCTTGAAAGAGGGTGAGGCTCAATTCATCGAGCAGGCGCGCAAAGTGCAGTCCTATGGTGCTGCTGCTGTTGTCATGGCTTTTGATGAAGTGGGGCAGGCTGATACAGAAGACCGTAAGGTCGAGATTTGTGTGCGCGCTTATAAAGTTCTGACCGAAAAAGTTGGGTTTGATCCAAACGATATCATATTCGACCCTAATATTTTTGCGGTCGCAACAGGTATTGAAGAGCACAATAATTACGCTGTTGATTTTATTGAAGCAACGCGTCGGATTCGTAAAGAGTGTCCGGGTTGTCACATCTCGGGTGGTCTCTCGAATGTATCATTCTCCTTCCGTGGAAATGAACCAGTGCGCCGCGCAATGCACTCTGTTTTCTTATATCACGCCATTCCAGCAGGCATGGATATGGGGATCGTAAATGCAGGCCAGCTTGATATTTATGATAATATAGATGCTGATCTTCGCGTGGCTGTTGAAGATGTTATATTAAACCGCCGTGCTGATAGTACGGAACGTCTTGTTGATCTTGCTGAAAAGTATCGCGGACAAAAAGGTGCGGAAGTCGTCAAAGATATGTCTTGGCGCGAGCAGTCTGTTGAAAAACGTATCGAGCACGCATTGGTACGCGGTATCACTGAATTTATTGTTGAAGATACTGAAGAAGCCCGATTGGGTTTTGATCGTCCGCTCCATGTCATTGAAGGTCCATTAATGGACGGGATGAATGTTGTGGGTGACCTGTTTGGTGCTGGTAAAATGTTCTTGCCGCAGGTTGTGAAATCTGCTCGCGTGATGAAAGCAGCCGTCGCGCACTTGCTTCCTTTTATGGAAAAAGAAAAAGAAGAGCTTGGCACACAAGATGAGTCCAACGGTAAGGTCTTGATGGCGACCGTTAAGGGTGATGTTCACGATATTGGTAAGAATATTGTGGGTGTCGTGCTTGCCTGTAATGGGTATGAGATTATTGACCTTGGCGTGATGGTGCCAGCCGAGAAAATTCTTGAGGAAGCTATCAAGCAGAAAGTTGATATTATTGGGCTTTCGGGACTGATCACGCCGTCACTTGATGAGATGGTATTTGTGGCTGCGGAGATGCAGCGCCGCGAGATGAGTTTACCGCTCATGATTGGTGGGGCAACGACAAGTCCAGCGCACACGGCTGTGAAGATTGAGCCAGTATTTAATCGTGCGCCAGTTATTCACGTGCTTGACGCCAGCCGCGCCGTGCCGGTTGTGGGCCAGCTTTTGTCCGATGATGATCGTCCAGCTTATTGGGAAGAAGCAAAAGCAAAATACGCAAGCATTCGCGAGCGCCGTTCTGGTGGCAAAGCTAAACCGCGTATGCCGATCGAAGATGCACGCAAGGATAACACAAAGATTGATTGGTCTAGCTATAAGCCGCCTAAACCGCTTCAGCCGGGTTTGACAACAATTGATGATGTCGATCTTGCCGAATTGGCGCGTTATATTGATTGGACACCATTTTTCATGAGTTGGGATTTGAAAGGCTCTTATCCTGCAATTTTGGAAGATGAAAAACGCGGCGAAGCAGCCCGCACACTCTGGGCAGATGCGCAGGCAATGCTTCAGCGTTTGATCGGAGAACAATGGCTCACGTGTAAAGGCGTTGTCGGGCTTTGGCCTGCCAATGCTGATGGTGATGACATTATCGTCTGGAATTCAGAAGAGCGTGACGAAGAAGCCGCGCGTTTCTTCTCTATCCGTCAGCAAATGATCAAAGATAATGATCGCGGCCAAACGGCACTTTCTGACTTTATCGCACCTCAGGGAGAGGGCGCTGATTGGATGGGTGGCTTTGTTGTGACTGCCGGTCATGGCGAACTTGAAAAAGCCAAAGAATTTGTCGATGCCGGTGATGATTACTCATCCATAATGGTCAAAGCTCTAGCAGACCGTTTTGCCGAAGCTTTCGCCGAAATGCTGCATGAGCGTGTGCGTAAATCTATTTGGGGATATGCACCCGATGAAGCCTTCGACAATGAAGCGTTGGTTAAAGAAGCATATGACGGTATTCGTCCAGCGCCTGGTTATCCTTCTCAGCCTGATCATACTGAAAAAGAGACGCTCTTTAATTTGCTGGAGGCAACAGAGCGAGCAGGTGTTGAGTTGACGACATCTTACGCAATGAACCCGCCTGCGTCTGTGTCTGGTCTTTATTTTGCGCATCCCGAAAGTGCTTATTTTGCAGTTGGCCGCATCGAGAAAGATCAGGTTGAAAGTTACGCCGAGCGTAAAGGTTGGGACCTTTCCAAAGCCGAGCGTTGGCTGGGCCCTATCCTCAACTATGATGCAAATGCGCTTTAAACGCATGGATTAAAAAAACTGCCTTCCAGCTTGAATGCCATTTCTGCGTGTGTAATGCTCGGCTGAGATTGGTTGGAGGGCATAAAATGAAATTTGTAATAACTTTGTTTTTTAGCATTGTTTGCTTTTCGGGAAATGTTGCATACGCAGCTAAGTCTCAGAAGCCAGATGTAACCAAGATGGCCTTTGAGGAAACTTGTAGTCCTGATTTGGCGCGTTGGGAAATTATTTATCAACTTGGAAAAATTCATGAAAAGCTGGAGGCCAAAGACTGGCAAGGTGCTTATGATGCAACCGCACCTTTGGAAGGCTTTGGAGCAACTTGTTGGGAATGGTTGACTTTACAAAGATATAAATCTGTCATTTTCGCAAGCGAGGGGAAGATAGATACGGCTGTTGAAATTTTAGATAAGTCCTTGAACCTTAAAGGGTTAAAACCTTATCAAATTGAGAGCATCTCAAAATTCAAAACAAAATTACTCGCAGGTGAATGGCAGTATAAATCATATGTCGAGAGAGATGCTCAAGCTAAGGCGGATGCTTTGATTGGCGCACTTGATCGAGATGAGTACGAAATAAAGAAGCCTTCCGTTTGGAAACTCAAAAGAACGGCAAGTTCTTACTCTGGAAATGCAATGTGCTATGTTTTTCTTGATTTGACGGAGGAAGGGAAGCCGGAGAACTTAGTCGCGAAATGTAGTTTCGATAAGTTTGAAGAAGCTATGGTTGAAGCATTAGCCAGCGTGCGTTTCTCGCCGCGCTATGAGGGTGGCGTTGCCGTTAAAACAAAAGAAGTGATGTATCCGTTTGAGTTGGTTATGAACCAATAAGTGTTCTGTGGGGGGAGATATGAAGTTACTATTTTGTATTGGAATGAGTGCTGCCATATTGGTAATGGGAATAGAGTCTGAGGCTGTTGCTGATGCAAATAATCAGGCAGTGACGAAGGATTGGTCGAAATCTAAATGTATGAATTTTAGTTCCAATAAAGATATCGAGGATTCTGAAAATGCGCTTAAGGAGGCGCATTCTAGCAAAGACTTTAAAGGCGCCAATGCGTTGGCGAGTGAGTTGATGGATAACAAATTAGGTTGTCAGCAACGTTATGAAATTGCTGATATCGGTTATAAATCAGCAGTTGCCTTGAGGGATTTTTCTAGCGCTCAGGGGTTTCTTCCTGTGATGCGTAAGCATCTCAAGAAAAAGGGAGAAGATGTTAATTTTTTTGATCGATTAATCCAATGGGTCGATGAAAATAAAGCCGCGCATGATACTGATATTGAAGTAGCTGACAGAGATGCTTTTGCTATACGGGACCGAACATTACACTACGTGTATAAGGATTTTATTGACAATAGAAATTATGCTGGAAAAGTTCCAACGACACTATGTGAAGTGAATTTTGCTATTAGTGAATATGGTCAACCGATCTCAGTGGAGGCGAAATGCGATCAGAATGAAGTGCAGGCTTCTCTGATCAAACATATTCCGAAAATGTTGTTTGCACCTAAAATTGTAGATGGAAAACCAGTTGTTCAAGAACGTTATGGCCTGAAAGTGCGAATTGAATAAATGTATATCATTACGTGTTGTTGCATGGCATTTTGTGAAGCGATAAATTCTACTGGTCGGCAAAAATAGATTGAATGCTAGCCTTTATACCCAAACTCCGTTTATCCTCTCTTTATTATGTAAAGAGGGGATTTTTCATGAAGCGTGCATCTTTGATTTTGGGGTCAATTTTTCTAGGGTTTGCTATATTAGGCGGATGTGCATCTGCACCTGACCCTGCTGTGCTTGAGCAAGAGCGCTTGGCCGCATTCGCGAAAATTGAAAAACAAGCCGAATATGATATTCGCGCTCTGCTTGCTAAGCAGGATGCTGCTTGGAATAAGGGAGATATTGACGGTTTTATGGAAGGTTATTTGCCGTCAGAAGATCTACGTTTTGCATCCGGTGACAATATCACTTGGGGATATAATGAGACACTTGAAAGATATAAATCTCGTTATGACAGTCCTGAAAAAATGGGAAAAATCTCTCTAGAAATTCAAGAATTCAAGCTGTTTACTGAAACTGATGCGACTGTTTTTGGGCGTTGGTATCTGACCCGCCCTGAAGTTGGCGATGCGGGCGGGTTATTTACGCTCATCTTAGAGAAACAAAATGGAAAATGGCTGGTGGTTTCTGATCATACATCGTAAAAATTCTATTTTGGTTTTGATAAAGCAATTAAGGCTGTCATACATATTTATAGGGTGTTGGACGTGTACGGATTGATTGGCAAAATAACCGCTGTGGCGGGTAAAAGTGATGAATTGGCGAGCATTCTTGTAGAGGGCACTAAAAATATGCCGGGATGTGTGAGCTATACGATCGCAAAATGCACAGAAGAGAGTGATTTGCTCTGGATTACAGAGGTTTGGTTGGATAAAAGCAATCATGAAGCTTCCTTGCAGCTTCCGGCTGTTCAGGCTGCGATCGGTAAGGGGCGACCATTAATTGCGGGCATGGAGCGTGTCGCAACAACTAATCCAGTAGAGTGAGTTTCTATTAAATGAACGGCGAAGATTTGGTTGCGGATGACAATTTGATAGGTCTGCGTAAGTGGGCGGCTTCTGTTGTTGAGCATAAATGGTTTGCGCCTTTCATCACGACAGTTATCGTATTGAATGCGATTACGCTTGGTATGGGCACATATGATGTCTGGCCACCTGCGATGATGCACGCCATGATTTTGTTCGATGGTGCTGTGACCAGCGTATTTGTACTAGAAATCGGACTAAAGCTAATCGCGTATCGCTGGCGCTTCTTTAAAAGCGGCTGGAATGTTTTTGATTTGTTGATTGTGTCGGTCGCGTTATTCCCTGGCGCGGGTGCAATGTCAGTCTTGCGTGCAATGCGTGTCATGCGTGTCTTGCGCCTGATTTCTGTGGTGCCAATGTTGCGCCGTATTGTCGAGGCTTTGTTGAAGGCAATTCCGGGCATGGGGGCGATCCTCGCCGTGCTTGGATTGATGGTTTATGTGGCCGCCGTTATGGCGACGACGCTTTATGCTGAATCCAATCCAGATCTTTTTGGTTCCCTTCCAAAGAGTGCTTTGTCTTTGTTTCAGGTGATGACAATGGATGGTTGGCGCATGGAAGTTGTGCAGCCTGTCATGGATGCGGGCCATCCTTATGCGTGGGTGTTTTTCCTGACATATATTATTCTGGCTAGTTTTGCGGTCTTGAATTTGTTTATGGCGCTTATTGTTGAATCATTGAACGAGAATGTTCGTGAAGAGGTGCAAGAGATTGAGGATGCCGCTGAAGAGTTGCGAGAAGGCCAGCATGAAGCTCAGCTAGATCATGATGAGCTTGTGCTGTTGATAAAATCCATGCGTGAGGAAATGGCAGAGTTAAAAGATGCTGTATCTGATAATGCAGAGGCTCTGAGGAGTGTTAGGATACCTAAAAAGTAAGCGTTACACTATCGCTTTTAGGGTGCGACATCTCGTTTATCAATAAAACGTGAGCACCCCTTCAATAGTTTGCAAAATTCAGGCATACTAACAGTATGAGTATTTGGACTCGCCTAGCGAGCATAGCCCACACTTTATTCGCGCCTACGTCGAACATTTCCAGTTCAGGAGCGATGGCGCTTGCTCGATGTGGAAATATGAAACCCGCAAAGAGCCATACTGCTGGAAAAGCGATTATGCGCGCTGATGCGGTGTGCGGACCTGATCCGGGTGATGTTAGTTTTACAGCAGCAATCGTTGGATTGGGCGCAAAATTGGCAAAAGCTGATGGCTTGGTAACTGAGGATGAAGTGGAGACTTTTTCTCGTGTTTTCCGCGCGGCTCCAGAAGATCAAGATTCTGTAAGGCGTGTATTCAATCTCGCGCGGCAGACTGTGCGTGGTTATGAATCTTATGCCAAGCAGATCGCGCGGCGTTATGGTGATCGTCCTTGTTTGCTCGAAGGTATATTAGACGGACTGTTCCAAATAGCGCTCGCTGATAAAATCATGACGCTAGAAGAGCTTGAGTATCTAAAATCTGTTTCAGATGCATTTGGCTTCTCTGATGATGACTTCAGACGTATTCAGGCAACTCACATGGGTAGCGAAAAAGATGACCCATATATTGTGCTTGGGCTTACGCATGATGCCGATTACGATGAGGTCAGAAAAACTTATAGACAATTAATGATGGATCATCATCCTGATCGTATTGTTGCCACAAAGAAAGCGTCTGATGATTATGAGGCAGTTGCGCATGAAAAAGCGGCTGCAATTACTTCTGCTTTTGCAAGAATTCGCGCAGAAAGAGGAATTCTCATTAGCCCCGATTGACGAACTGCCTTTGAGCACACATCTTATCTGTATCCCCAACTCAGAGACCATAAATGACCCTATCTGCATCAAACAATGATTTCTTCTCAAAAATAGCTTATTACATCCGACGTATTAGTGCGTGGTTCGCACGTGCGGGATTTGGCTTTTTTGTTGTTTTTGCCGCTGGCGCTGCGTTGCTTGCGACAACAGTCATTGGCGTTTTGATTGCAGTGGCAGCATTGTTTCTAAATTTTGGTGTGCGCATCATGCGTGGATCTAAATATCAGCACCAAAACACAGGACCTAAAACTGGTGGTACTGAGCGGATATTCACAGGGGCAACACGGACAAAAAATTCCAAAGCAACTGGCGAAACGCTGGAAGCACATAAAACAGCAAATGGCTGGGTTATCGAGCCTGATTAAGAATTATAAGGCTAACTGGCTTTGGCTTTAGTTCGTGAGACAATAATACAGGCACCAAGTGTCAATTTTGACGAGCGTCAACAACCATTGTCGATGCTCGTTTTGCATTATACTGGCATGCAAACAGGGCAGGCTGCTTTAGAGCGTATGTGTGATCCTGAAGCGAAAGTTGCTGCGCATTATATGGTTGAGGAAGATGGCCGCATCTTTCAGCTAGTGGATGAAAGCAAAAGAGCTTGGCACGCCGGTGTTGCGACATGGAGAGGCTTGGATGATATAAATTCGCGCTCCATTGGAATAGAGATTGTGAATGGCGGCCATGATTATGGTTTGCCAGATTTCCCTGAAATTCAGATTGATGCTGTCATCGCTCTTTGTCGAGACGTGTTGTCTCGTCATCAAATATTACAGTCTGACATTGTGGGGCATTCCGATATTGCGCCGGGGCGTAAAGATGACCCAGGTGAAAAATTTCCTTGGGAAAAATTGGCGCATGCCGGTATTGGTTTATGGCCTGATGAAAGCAAAAAGGCCTTAAGTGTTGGGAGTGTTGAGCTTCTCTCTGAAATTGGTTACGGCCTAAATGCTTCTCCTTCTGATCAAGAAATTACTTGCGTTATAAGGGCGTTCCAACAGAGGTGGATGCAGGATAACGTCACGGGAGAGCCGTGCTTAGAGACTTTGTGTCGCGTGGCTCAGATTGCCAGCATCTATCGCGAGAATACAATTTAGCTAGCTTTTCCAAAATGCATTTGGTAACAGAGCCATCTGACTAGGTGGCTAAGCGATCGCTGGCAATTTATTGCGAGAGGAAAGTCCGGGCTCCACAGAAACAAGGCGGCGGGTAACGCCCGCCCAAGTTATATGCACATTGGTGTTTGGCTTGAGGGAAAGTGCCACAGAAAGTAAACCGCCGGATGCTTTGGCTGATGGTAAGGGTGAAAGGGTGCGGTAAGAGCGCACCGCGGTTTTGGCAACAAGACTGGCAAGGTAAACCCCGCTTGGAGCAAGACCGAATAGGAACAGAAGGAGTTTAGTCTCCACATGCGTTTCTGCGTGCTGTTCGGGTTGGTCGCATGAGGTGATCTGCAAAGATCATCCTAGATGAATGGTCGCTCACTCATTCCAAAGAAATTTGGGTTGGGGGACAGAACCCGGCTTATAGGCCATCTAGTCAGCAATTAGCCGTCGCCATAGGGGGTAACGGGGCTGTTGCTGAGTAATTTATGTGCATCTCTTTAATGTTCAGATTGGAGAGCTTTGTTCGCACATGAGTCAAGCTGCATTTTCTTAAAATATTTTGGAAATTTAAAATAAGAACATTCTTATTGTGTTGGGATTTTGTGGGAATTCTTATGGGAATGTGTGGGGTGATGTAGAAGTGTGTATGGGTGTGGAGCACGCCTTCTACTGTATGTAGTGGTTTTTTGTATAAAATTGCTATGTATATTGATTTTTTCTTCTTTTAGGCGAGCTGTTTGTCTTGAATTCACTTTCATTGCCAGAGTGTTTCAAAATGAGAATTTGGGTTTGGTTTTGACGTTGCTCGACCGGTTTTTCACAAGCTATTCACAGATAATAGTACGTGTTCTCATTATGTATGTGTAATGTTCTGCGCTAAATAAAGTTAATAAATGGTTTAGAGGGTCGACGTCCCAACAATTCCCATGGTATCCCTATGCATCACTTTGGGACGGGGCTGTTGTTCCTGAAGTGATGAGTACCGCTCGCGTATAAGAGCAAATTTTTATCACTTTATCAGGGCTACCGACGGGGCATGTTTCTTTCCACCTATGAAAGTAAGATCGACGCGAAAAATCGGGTATCCGTACCCGCTTCGTTTCGTAAAGCTTTGGGTGGTGATGATTTCATCTGCGTCTGGCCGTCATTTGGTAAGAGTAAAAACTGTTTAGAAGGCGGGAGTAAAAAACTGGTGAATAGCCTTTACAAATCAATCCGTAAGATGAAGCCGATGGATCCGCGTCGTCAGGCGCTGGAATATGGTATTCTCGGGGAGTGTAAAGAGCTTCAGTTTGATGGGGCTGGTGGCCGCGTCGTTCTCCCTCAAAAATTCGTAGATGCCGCGGGTATTACTGGGGAAGTTGCGTTTGTTGGTCTTGGAGAACGTTTTGAGATTTGGTCAAAAGAGCGCTTAGAAGAGAAGCGGGCTGAATTTATGGAGCTTGCAGCGGAAAGCGGCGATTTGATCGAGGCGGCCGATATTGATTTTGACTTTGATGATGAGGATGTGGCGTGACCCAAGAAGGTACTCATATTCCTGTCTTGCTTGAGCCTGTTGTCGAAGCTTTGGCTCCAACAGATGGCCGTGTTTATATCGATGGCACTTATGGTGGCGGTGGTTATTCGCGTGCCGTGATGGCTGTTGCGGATTGTACCGTTTTGGCGGTGGACAGAGATCCAGATGCGATGCAGCGTGCTTGGGATCATGCGGGTAAGGACCCTCGATTGAAGCCCGCTCCGGGACGTTTTGGAGAACTTGATCTAGCGGCCCGTGCAGCCGGTCATGAATATGTTGACGGCGTTATGCTTGATTTGGGTGTTTCATCTTATCAGATAGACCAAGCCGAACGCGGTTTTTCTTTTATGCGCGATGGTCCTCTTGATATGCGAATGGAACAGCGCGGCCCTTCAGCTGCAGATGCTGTGAATTTGCTATCTGAAAAAGATCTTGCATCTATCTTCCACTTTTATGGTGAAGAGCCGGCTTCTCGTCGCATTGCAAAGTTTATCGTCAAGCGCAGGGACGAAGAAAAATTTACACGCACTTTAGATTTGGCAAACTTGATTGAATCTAGTGTGGGTGGTCGTCGCGGTAAGAAGACACATCCCGCAACACGTGTATTTCAAGCGCTGCGCCTTTATGTGAATGATGAGCTTGGTGAGTTGGTGCGTGCACTGGTCGCCAGTGAAGAAATAATCACGTCAGGCGGTCGTTTGGTGGTTGTTACATTTCACTCACTTGAGGACCGAATAGTTAAAACATTCCTTCGGGAACGCGGCGGTGCAATGGGGGGGGGCTCTCGTCATGCGCCAGAAGCGCCTGCTGGAAAATCACCTACATTTGAGCTTGTTGCGCGCAAAGCGATAGACCCAACGGATGAGGAAGTCGCAGGCAACCCTCGTTCGCGATCATCTAAATTGCGCTGGGCGATTCGAACAGATGCACCAACATGGGGGGAGAAAAGTGGCTTAAATTCTCGTATCCCTTCATTAGATGTATTGGAGGCGCTGCTAGCAGAATGAAGCGCTTATTTGCAATTTCCTTTGTCGTTATCGCTCTTCTGGCTGTTTCGGTTTACCGGGCAAAAGAAGGGGCGCAAGCATCTGAAATTAAAATCCAGAACCTTGAGCAGCAGATAGCGGCGGCAAAAGAAGAATTGCGCGTGCTGAAAGCGGAAGAGGCGCACTTGTCTCGTCCTGAGCGTATTGGGCCATTGGCAGCAGAAAAACTTGGAATGGGGCCTGTGCGTCCTGAGCAATTAAAGGGTGAAGCGGCGCTGCAAGCAACGCTTGCCGAGAGCGCGAGTGATGATGCAGCTGCATTAGTGGAGGGGCAGGATGCGGCTGAGTAATTCCTTCCTTCATTCTCTTAATCTTGATGGTGCAGGCGATCGTTGGGCTGCGCTGCGGGCCATTATGGTTGCAGGTGTGATTGCGTTGATGTTTGGTGTTGTCACATGGCGCGCCTCTGTGGTTGCAATGGGCGGAACACATGAAGCAAGCGTCGCTGAGAAAAGTGTGCATGTTGCGGCTCAGCGTTCTGATATTGTTGACCGAAATGGAGGGTTGCTCGCAACTTCGTTGACCATTGATAGCCTTGCCGCAGCACCTCAGGAAATTTGGGATGCGCGCGAAGTGGCCGAAGGTCTTGCGACAGTATTTGAAGATTTAGATGTCGACCAATTGGTTGCCCGTTTAGAGGACCCCAACCGCAAATTTGTCTGGATACGCCGTAAAGTATCTCCGCGTCAGCGTCAGGCTGTTTATGATTTAGGGCTTGAAGGTCTGCGTTTTGAAAAAGAAGTGCAACGTATCTATACTGGTGGCGCGCTCGCTGGGCATTTAATCGGTTACACGAATGTCGATTCAAAAGGCATTGCTGGGTTGGAGCTTGCTCATCAAGATCGCTTAGCGGCGGGTGGTAAGCCGCTTAAGTTGACCATCGATACCGGGGTACAATTTGCCTTAGAAGATGAATTGAAATTTGCGGCTGAAGCTTTTCACGTAAAAGGCGCGGCCGGAGTCGTTATTGAAGCGAAAACCGGTGCGGTTCGCGCGATTGCATCTTGGCCAGCCATTGATCCAAATCGTCCCGGCGATATGACTGGTGATCAGCGCTTAAATCGTGCAATGGGTGCTGTTTTTGAACTTGGTTCTGTTTTTAAACCACTAACTGTTGCTGCTGCTCTTGATGCGGGTGTATTGCGTCCATCGGAAACGTTCAATGTTGCTCAAAATATCCAAATTGGTGCTGTGACTGTACGTGATCGTCATCCAATCAGCTCAATTGCGAGTGTGACGGATATCATTGTGCATTCTTCCAATGTGGGCACGGTGAAAATCGAGCAATTATTGGGACTGCGTCAACACAAAGAATTCTTGGACAGAGTAGGCTTGTTGTCGCGTCCGCAAGTTGTTTATCCGGGGGCTGCTGCGCCGATCTTGCCAGCAGAATGGGATGAGTTAACTGGGGCTACTATTTCATATGGGCATGGGCTTGCTGTGTCTCCGTTGGCATTGGCGGCTGCATATACAGCTTTTGCAAATGATGGAGAGATGGTTCGTCCTCGCTTTGTAGAACCGGAGCCTGAAGATGAGATTGCGCGTACGCGTGTGGTTTCTGCGCCGACTGCACGTTTAATTACGGACATGATGCGCCGTACAGTCACGGACGGAACAGGTACGCGAGCAGACGTTTATGGTTATGAAGTTGGCGGAAAAACGGGCACTGCCGAGAAACCGGGACCCGATGGTTATGACCCTCACAGAAATATCTGTTCTTTTGTGTCGCTCTTTCCCACATCTCGCCCTGAATATGTCGTTTTAATCGTATTGGATGAGCCTGAAGCGTTGGAAGGTGAAGGAAAAACAGCTGCGTTGAACGCGGCTCCTCTCACAGGGCGATTAATCGCGCGGATAGCGCCAATGTTAGATGTTGCTCCAGTTTTGGAAAAACGTCGTTCGACATCCGATAATTCGTCTGGCGTGCGCGCCGTCTCAGATAAGAGGGCGTTATGAAACTAAGCCAAATTTTTGACAATGCACCAGATTGGGAATTCACAGGTCTGACGTGTGATAGCCGAAAAGTGGCACCAGGCTTTGTGTTCGCAGCGTTGCGAGGCACAGTGTCTGACGGGCGCGATTTCATTCAAGCAGCTATTGATAATGGTGCGATTGCTGTCTTGACGGATGAACGTGATGGGGAATGGGAAATTCCTGCTATTAAAGTCGCGGAGCCACGTTTGGCGTTTGCGAAAGCTGCCGCCGCTTTTTATCATAAACAGCCCGAAGTCATGGTTGCTGTGACGGGGACAAATGGCAAATCGTCCACTGTTGATTTCTTGCGTCAAATATGGACAGAGCTTGGACATGTTTCAGCATCTGTTGGAACATTGGGAGCCGTCGGCCCATCCGGTGCTGTTGAGCTGGGTCACACGACACCAGACCCAGTGGCTGTGCAGTCTACTCTAGCGATTTTGGCGAATGAAGGTGTCACCCATTGTGCAATGGAAGCTTCATCTCATGGCTTGGCGCAATATCGTATGCATGGCGTCCAATTGGCTGCGGGTGGTTTTTTGAATCTTTCACAAGATCATTTGGATTATCACAAAGATCTTGAAGACTATTTTGCTGCTAAGATGAAGCTGTTCTCCGAACTTCTTCCTGAAGGCGCACCAGCAATAATCAATGCTGACAGCGATATGAAAGATAAAGCTTTGGCGATTGCGACAGCCGCAAATTTAAAGCCATTCACTGTTGGTTGGCGCGGTGATCATCTTTGGATTGATGAAATTTCACCTCGCAATACAGGACAGAAGCTGCAATTGCAGTGGGAAACGCCTGAGGGTGATAAAGAAACAATCGTTAATCTTCCATTGATCGGTGAATTTCAGGCGCTCAATGCGTTGGCTGCGGCTGGTATTGCGCTGTCTCTTGGTGCTGATCCAATGGCGGTATTTGCCGCTATGGAGAAGCTAAAGGGTGTGAAGGGGCGGCTTGAATTGGTTGCTGAAACCCAAAACGGAGCAGGAATTTTTGTAGATTTCGCTCACACGCCTGACGGACTGGATACATTGTTACGTGCGGCGCGTCCTCACGCAGCTGGACGTGTGATTTGTGTGTTTGGATGCGGCGGTGACCGTGACGCAGGTAAACGTCCAATCATGGGTGAAATAGCAGCAAAATATGCTGATGAAGTTATTGTTACAGATGATAACCCCCGTTCAGAAGATCCAGCTTCCATTCGCGCGGCAATAATGGCAGGCGCTCCCAATGCGACGGAAATTGATGGCCGTGAAGCTGCGATCAAACAGGGTATTTCCCGTTTGAAAAAGGGTGACGTTCTCATGATTGCGGGTAAAGGTCATGAGACAGGTCAGATTATCAAAGGTGAAACATTCCCATTCTCTGATCATGAAGCTGCGCTGACAGCTTTAGCTGAGATAGAGGGAGGCGCTGAAAAGTGAATAAATCTCTCTGGACCTCAAAAGAAATAGCTGCCGCCACAAAAGGCGAGATGACAAGAGACTGGAAAGTATCCGGTATTTCCATTGATAGCCGTGAAGTTGCAAAAGGTGATCTATTTGTTGCGCTGAAAGACCTGCGTGACGGACATGAATATGTGTCTTCCGCCATCGAAAAAGGTGCTGCCGGGGCGTTGATCTCTAGCGATTGTGGCGATGTGCCATGTGTGAACGTAGATAACACGCTCCACGCTTTAGAAAATCTTGGTCTAGCTGCACGTGCGCGCTCAAAAGCCATCCATGCTGCTATCACTGGTTCGGTGGGTAAAACCAGCGTGAAAGAAATGATCGCGCAAATTTTCCGCTCCAAAGGAAAAGCGCATTGGAATGTGAAATCATTCAACAATCATTTTGGTGTGCCGCTTACTTTGGCGCGGATGCCGCGTGATACAAAGCGCGCGATTTTCGAAATTGGGATGAATACGCCTGGAGAAATCGCACCTCGATCTAGAATGGTGCGCCCGCAGATTGCTATGGTCACGAAAATTGCCGGTGCTCACCTTGAGGGTATGGGAACGATTGAAGCCGTTGCTGACGAAAAATCAGATATTTTTTGTGGCCTCGAACCTAATGGTGTAGCCATTCTGCCGCGTGAAGATGATTTTTTTGATTACATGAAGGCACGTGTCTTTGATTGCCAGCCGACAGCCTCGCTTTTGTCTTTTGGTGGTGCTCAAAGTGAAGCTGATGCGCGCTTGCTAAGTTTTGAACCAGAGGGAAATGGCTCGCAAGGCACTGCAGACATTCTGGGCGAGACTGTTTCTTTCCAGCTAAATGCAATTGGTGATCATTGGGGCATGAATGCAGTTCTTGCTATTTTGGTTGGTCGCCTCTCTGGTATGTCTGCCCAAGAAGCGGCAGACGGCCTGAAAGGTTATACACCGCCAGCTGGTCGCGGTGCGGCTGAAATACTGAAAATGCCATTTGGCGAAATTACACTGCTCGATGATTCCTATAATGCAAACCCAGAAAGCATGCGCGCTGGTCTTGCTGCATTGGGGCAGCGTTCCGGTCGTAAAATAGCAATCCTCGGAGAGATGCGAGAACTGGGGCCGGACGCGGATAAATTACACGCAGATTTGAAAGATCCTATCCTCAAAGCGGGGGTGTCAGAGCTCTTTTTGGCCGGTGATGGATTATTACCATTGCGTGACAGTTGCAGTAATAATGAGAACGAACCGGGGGTTTGCTGGGCGTCAACCTCAAAAGAACTAGTTTTAATGGTTAATAAGTCGTTAATAAGTGGTGATGTCGTCTTGATAAAAGGCTCGAATGCATCCGGTATAGCGAGTGTCGCAAATGCCCTGAAAGCACTCAGCCAAGGGCCTGAAGAGAGAAACGAAAAAATGTCAGCTGCAATCACAGGAGGCGAGTAATGCTCTATCTATATTTAACGCCTCTAGCTGAAGACTTTGGGTTTTTGAACCTATTCACATATCTTTCGTTTCGTTCTGGTGGTGCTTTGCTTACAGCTTTGTTGGTTGGTGTGTTGTTTGGCGACACAATGATCAACTGGTTGCGGTCCCGTCAGGGGAAAGGGCAACCTATCCGCGATCTCTCCCTTGAAGCGCAAATGTCGAAACAGGGCACACCGACAATGGGCGGATTTATAATCTGGCTGTCTATGCTTATCGGTACGCTTTTGTGGACCGATCTTACCAATCCCTATATTTGGGTCGTGTTGTTTGTAACTTTATCATTTGCTTTGATGGGGTTTCTCGATGACTACGCAAAAGTCGCTAAGCAATCGACTGATGGTGTATCTAGCCTTGTGCGGCTGGGCGTTGAGTTCGTTGTCGCCGCGATTGCTTGTGCATTTATCATGGGCCTTCACGGCGCTCACACACCGCTTGGTTATGCCGAATGGGGTAGTTTCAATGAATTATCTCAAGCGATTGCATCATTAGCGCCGCACACAAGTGCAGACCCCAACCCTCAAAGTTTTGCAGGCGGCGTCGCTATTCCATTTGTGAATGATTATTTCTTCCCGCTTGGTGGTTTGTTTATTGCTTTTGGCATGATTGTGATCGTTGGATTCGCAAATGCAGTGAACTTCACAGATGGCCTTGATGGGCTTGCAATCGTTCCCACGATTTTCTCGGCAATGGCGTATGCACTGATTGCATATTTAACGGGTAACTTCGTGTTTGCCGAATATCTGGGAATTCAATTCACGCCGGGAACGGGTGAGTTGGCTGTTTTATTGTCTGCCCTTATTGGCGCTGGAATGGGCTTCCTTTGGTATAATACATTTCCAGCAAAAGTGTTTATGGGCGACACGGGATCTCTCGGATTGGGAGGATTACTTGGTGTTGTTGCTGTTGCGGTAAAACACGAGTTTGCATTGGTGATTATTGGCTTCTTATTCGTATTAGAAGTGATGTCAGTGATGATGCAGGTCGGATATTTTAAACTTACTCGTAAATTGACCGGTGAAGGTAAACGCATTTTCAAAATGGCTCCTTTACATCACCATTTCCAAAAAGATGGTTGGCCCGAAACCCGCGTTGTCGTGCGTTTCTGGATTTTATCAGCGGTGTTTGCGCTGATGGGCCTAGCCACGTTGAAACTGAGGTAATGGCAGCATGATCCCCGTTTCCGTATACAAAGGTAAAGATGTTGCTCTCTTCGGCTTGGGCCGGACAGGAATCTCTGCGGCGCGTGCTCTTATGGCAGGTGGTGCCCGTGTTCATGCATGGGATGACAATGAGATCTCACGTGAAAAAGCAGCAGAAGCAGGTCTGACAATTGCTGACATCAATAAAATGGACTGGCAAAAATTCTCAGCATTAGTGCTATCTCCGGGCATTCCGTTCAAATACCCAGAGCCACACCGTGTTGTGAAAATGGCAAAAATGGTTGGTGTCCCTGTAGTCGGCGACATGGAGTTGTTTGCGCGTGCTGTGGCAGAATTGCCCGCTTATGCACGCCCGAAAATTGTTGGAATTACTGGCACGAACGGAAAATCAACAACAACGGCTCTTATAGGTCATATTCTAGAACGTGCTGGGCGCGATGTGCGCGTTGGGGGGAATATAGGTGTTGGTGTTCTTGATCTAAAAGCGATGAATGCGAACTCTATTTATGTATTGGAATTGTCTTCCTATCAGCTGGACTTGATTGATAGCTTACGTTGCGATGTCGCTGTATTCTTGAATGTTTCTCCTGATCACCTTGATCGACATGGTGGTATGCAAGGGTATGTCGCGGCAAAGAACCGTATTTTCCGCAACCAAACATCTGCTGATACGGCTGTTATTGGTGTGGATGACATGCGTACCCAGATATTATGCACACGTTTAGCTGCTGAAAATACGCGCCGTGTCTGTCCGGTATCTGCTGAGATGGCGCTAGGGCGCGGTGTATCAGTTCTAGAAGGAATGTTATCTGACAGTCTTTCTGGTCATGCAGAAACGTCCGTTGATCTTTCATCCGCGCGGGCATTGCCGGGACAGCACAATCACCAAAATGCCGCCGCCGCTTACGCAGCATGTCAGTCTCTTGGTTTGGATGCCTCCGAAATAATTGATGGCTTGAATTCATTCCCTGGTCTGGAGCACCGTCTTGAAAGCGTTGGAAGCGTCAATGGTGTCGCCTTTGTCAACGATTCCAAAGCGACAAATTCACAAGCAGCTGAGCAAGCCTTGCGCGCTTATCCCAATGCTTTCTGGATTGCAGGTGGCCGCGCCAAGGATGATGGCATTGATGCGCTAGCGCCGTATTTTTCAAGTATCAAGAAAGCCTATTTGATTGGTCACGCTATGTCTGATTTTAGCAATACGCTGAAAGGTAAGACGCCAACAATGAATTGTGGAACCTTGGATGTAGCTGTTGCTGCAGCGTATAAAGATGCGTTGGCATCAGGTATCAAAGATCCTGTTATTCTCTTTTCGCCGGCATGCGCTAGTTTTGATCAGTTCAAAGATTTTGAAGCGCGTGGTGATGCTTTTAAAAACCAAGTTCACGCGATCGAAATGGACTTTAAAAAAAAGAGTAAAATCATCGCCTGATAGGCTGATACAGAACCGGGAATTGGCTATACATGACTAGCTTTGCGCGTTCCGATAGATCACTGTTGGCGGAATGGTGGAGAACTGTCGATAAATTGATGCTAGCCAGCCTTTTTCTCTTAATGGGCGTGGGGCTTCTAGTATCGTTGGCAGCAGGGCCGGCTGCGTCTGAACGGATTGGCTTTTCAGATCCTTATCATTTTGTGTATCGGCAGGCCTTTTTTATGGCGTGTGCTGCTATATTGCTTGTCGGTACGTCGATTTTGACGCCGCCTTGGGCGAGGCGTGTTGCGGGGATTGTATTTTTCTTAGGGTTTCTGCTGATGGCTTATATTCTGCTCTTTGGGCATGAGGCCAAAGGCGCGCAGCGCTGGATTCGGATCGCGGGAACGACTTTTCAACCCTCGGAAATTGTTAAACCCGCTCTTGTCTTGATTATTGGCTGGCTTTTGGCCCAGCGTGAGCACTTCCCCAATGCACCGTGGACATTAGTGGCGTTTATTCTCTACGCGGCAACAATGGGACTTTTATTGCTTCAGCCGGACGTGGGGCAATCGGCACTTTTAACAGCTGGTTTCCTTGCTGCATTTTTTGTCTCTGGGATTTCCTTGTCTTGGGTGTTTGGTTTGGGCGCTGGGTTTGTCGCCTTGGGTGGAAGTTTGTTCACATTTTTTCCGCATGTGCGTCACCGCGTGAATTCATTTATAAACCCCTCTGAATATGACACTTATCAGATTGATACAGCACGTGAAGCAATTGAACGTGGCGGCCTTATGGGGGCGGGTATGGGGGAAGGGCAAATCAAACATGATCTTCCTGATGCACATACAGATTTTATATATTCTGTGATTGGCGAAGAGTTTGGCTTGTTTGTGTGTGTGGCGCTTATTATTTTATTTGCAGTCATCACAGTACGCGGCGTACTCACTGCGTCACGTCATCCAGACCCTTATCCGCGAGCAGCAGCTGTTGGCTTGTTCACATTGTTTGGCATCCAAGCTGCGATTAATATCAGTGTGAATATTGCGCTTATACCCAATAAGGGAATGACGCTTCCTTTTATTTCATCGGGAGGTAGCTCTTTATTGGGATCGGCGCTAACTCTGGGGTTCGCATTAGCCTTAACGCGGCGACGCCCTGAAATTTCGATGAGACGGTTTATTCCCTGATGACAAATCTCCCTTCAAATGATGCTTCTCCATTGGTGATAATTGCAGCTGGCGGAACGGGTGGACACATGTTTCCTGCGCAAGCTTTTGCCACTGAAATGGTCAAGCGCGGGTGGCGGGTTGGTCTGGTCACTGATGATCGCGGCATGAAATATGTTGAGAATTTTCCAGCCGAATGGATTGAACAGGTAAAAGCAGCAACCATTGGTTCAAAACGTCCTGACAAGCTGATTGTGTCTGCATTAAAAATCAAAGCAGGCATCGGTGCTGCAAAAAAACACATGAAGCGGGTAAAACCTGCACTTGTTGCTGGTTTTGGGGGGTATCCAAGTTTCCCTTCTTTATCTGCCGCTAAGGCGTTGCATGTTCCGATTATCATTCATGAACAAAACGCAGTCTTAGGCCGCGTGAACCGCTTATTTGCAAAACATGCTGTTACAGTTGCGTCTGGTTTTGGACGTCTTGACCGAATACCCAAAGAAGCTGAAAGCCATCGCGTTGAAGTTGGAAACCCAGTGCGCGCGCCCATATTGGCGATCCGTGATCTGCCTTATCCATCGGTGACTGCCGATACTAAAATCAATTTACTTGTAACGGGTGGAAGCCAAGGCGCAAAAATGTTTGGTGAAGTTGTGCCCGCTGCTATTGAGCAATTGCCAGAAAGCCTGCGCAGCCATTTGCATATGGTGCAGCAAGTTAGGGAAGATCAAATTCCGAACGTGCAAGCAATTTATGATGCCGCTGGCGTGACATGTGAGTTAGCACCATTTTTCAATGATATGGATCAGCGACTTGCCGTAACGCATCTTGTTATAGCCCGCTCAGGCGCAGGCACAGTGACAGAGCTTTGCGTAGCCGGTCGTCCCGCTATCTTAATCCCGCTTGGTATTGCTATGGATGATCATCAGCGTGCCAATGCGGAAAGCCTTGAGGCTGGCGGCGGCGCTGAAGTTATTCTCGAAAAAGAGTTTACAAAGTCGGCTTTGGCGCATGTCCTAGAGGAGCTATTGGGCCCTGGAGGTGACCTTGAATTGCGCGCAGCAGCGGCCAAAGCATTAGGCCCATTGACGGCAGCTGAAGAATTAGCCGACATTGCCATAAAAGCAGCGAATCTTTAGCGTATTTCCCTGTCAGGAAGATACCAATTGAAGACTGCTACACACAGACCACTAGACCAGAAGATCAATTTCTATGAAAAACCCATCACCATTTGACCTCGGCCCCGCACATCTTGTTGGTATTGGCGGAATTGGAATGTCCGGTATCGCTGAGATCATGCTCACCATGGGATATCAGGTTCAAGGGTCTGATATGAGGGAAGGCCCAAATCTGGATCGTCTTCGTAAAAAAGGTGCTAGGATCTTCATTGGTCATGAAGCGGAAAATGTTGCTAATGCTGGTGCGGTGATTATTTCTTCAGCTATTAAAGCGGGAAACCCTGAAGTTGATGCGGCGCGTGCTGCGGGGATTCCGGTGGTTCGCCGCGCAAACATGCTGGCGGAATTAGTGCGTATGAAATGGACCGTTTGTGTCGCTGGTACGCATGGAAAAACGACAACCACAACTATGGTGTCATCTTTGCTGGATGCTGCCGATATTGACCCTACCGTTATCAATGGCGGTATTGTGAACGCCTATGGATCAAATGCCAAAGCGGGTGCAGGTGACTGGATGGTACTTGAGGCTGATGAAAGCGATGGTACTTTTACCAAGCTTTCGCCAACGGCTGCCATCGTTACGAATATAGATCCCGAACACATGGAGCACTATGGCTCTATGGAAAATCTACGGGCTGCTTTTGATACATTTGTTGAAAATATTCCCTTTTATGGCTTTGCTGTTTTGTGTACGGACCATCCTGAAGTGCAGGCGCTTGCATCGCGAATTGTTGACCGCCGCCGCATTACTTATGGGTTCAACCGTCAGGCGGATGTACGTGCAGTTAATCTAAGAACAGATTTAAAAGGCGCACATTTTGATATTGCGCTACGTCGCCCTGGTTCTGCGACACCGCGCATGATTAAAGGTGCAACTTTGCCAATGGCGGGCGATCACAATGTGCAAAATGCTCTAGCTGCTGTCACAGTTGCGCTAGAGCTTGGTGCAAGTGATGATCAAATCCTTGCAGGTCTTTCTGGCTTTGGCGGCGTCAAGCGTCGTTTCACGCCGGCAGGGGAGTGGGAAATCGAAGCAGGCAAAGAGCCTGTTCGCATTATTGACGATTATGGACATCACCCTGTTGAGATTGAAGCTGTGCTCAAGGCTGCGCGGTCCATGCAAGGCCAAGGCGGCGTAATCGCAGTGGCGCAACCTCACCGATATTCACGTTTGAATGACCTTTTCTCAGAGTTTTCAACCTGCTTTGATATGGCTGATATTGTGTTGATCCCGCCTGTGTATGAAGCCGGAGAAACACCAATTGAAGGCATAAATCACGAGACGCTTGTGAAATCTATTCGTCAGCATGGCCATAAAGATGTTGGTATTCTTGAAAGTTTAGAAGCACTCCCAGAAGCCATAAAAGCGTATGCAAAGCCGGGTGATATGGTCGTATGTTTGGGAGCGGGTGACATCACAAATTATGCAAATTCACTGGCGGAAAACCTGAAGAAATAGCGCGCTGCCTAAAGCTTGATTAGCGGGAAAGGAACATCATGTCTAATGTATTAGAAACAGAAAGACTGATCCTACGCCCTCCCATAGCAGACGATTTTGATGCTTGGGCTGAATTTATGGCCGATGAAGAGGATGCGCGCTTTATAGGCGGTGCGATGAATCGCGCAGTCGCTTGGCGTGCCATGATGATAATGATGGGAAGCTGGTCAGCTTACGGCATAGGCATGTTTTCTGTTATTGAAAAATCCAGCAATGAATGGATTGGTCGCATCGGTCCATGGCAACCAGAGGGGTGGCCCGGAACTGAAGTGGGATGGGGAATACGAAATTCCGCTCAGGGAAAAGGCTACGCGCTTGAAGCAGCAGCTATCAGCATGGATTATGCGGTCGAGCATTTGGGCTGGAGTACAATTATCCATACGATAGACAGTGAGAATTTGGCGTCTGAAAAGTTAGCAAAACGTCTGGGATCTGTATTGATGAAGCGAGACGTTTTTCTACCTGCTCCGCTCAATACTGAACCTGTCAATGTTTGGGGGCAAACAGCACAACAATGGGCGCTCAATCGCCAATCGTTAACAAATTCCTCAAAGAGTTAATCGGTTTTGAGCTCGCGCTACATCTGGATTTAAGCAAAATGTGTTTGGATAAACATTCAAAGTGAGTGTTTATTATGAGTTTGTTGATCGTTCAGTCGAATGCGACCCTCTATCGTCAGCCTATTATAGGCGAGACGCAAGAACGTGATTCCAATAATTCTGAGACTTCGCAAACGCAACTTTCCAAGAAAACCCCAGAAGAATTTAATGCGATAATTCGTAGTCAAATTCATGCAAACAAGACGGATGAAGACGTGAGTGAGCTTGAGGGCGATCCCGAAGAAATAGCGCTCCAACGGAAGAAAACCCAAGCGCGGGAAGATATACAGCGTCTGAGGGAAGAGTTTAAAGTTATCAAAGAAGTATGGGCCAATGACCCAAAAGAAATGGCGCGGCAATTGGGGCGAATTGCCAAGCAATTAAAAGCTGCCGTGAAAATGTTTTCTGATGCGTCCAAAGCTTTGGGGGAAATCGGTCAAAGTGCTCCAAGCATGACGACTATGACAGCGGGATCTAATATATCAAGCGCGAGTGAAACCGATGAACAAGCAGAAGATCAGCCTCCAACCAAAGATGACATTGATAACACGGTAGAAGATGCGGAACGCAGTGCTCAAAACGGGGTAGACTTATCAGAGCAGAATATGGATGGAACAGATAGTTCTGTCAGTGCGCTGGCGTCTCAACGCAATGCCGCTCAGGCCGCATATAGTGAACAGGTCGAAAAAGTTGATATTAAATGGGTGAAAGCAAAAGATTCACCTCAATATGCTGCCTATATGGACAATATGAACTTCATCAATGAAGTGCGAGGTTTTAGTAAACTGCTCGAATTAGAGTTTGAGCACACCAAGAAAAAAGCGGTCTTCACAATTCCAGATAAGGCAGAAAAAAGTGAAGAGTTTGAAGAGGCTGACAAAGAGTTTGAGGAATTGCTCGAAGACGTGATCGACTTTGAACGCGATGTCAAAGCGGCCATGCCTATTCCGGGAACGCTTGTATCCGTGGCAGCCTAAAACGAATTATTTGCCATGTATTTGGTTCAAACTGGTCAATTCAAATCTGTCTTTTAGGTTTCTATAGACAGCACCAGAGAAAACATCACGCGTAGCTTGTGGACCCGACATTTCAATACGGAATTTATAGTTTAATCCAGCCACGACTTGTACCTGCATCTCAACTTTGTCGACGAGTGCCCGCGTAGGAAATTTCTTATAAATCGCGTCAATTACCATTTCTTTTGCTTTAATTGCGCTTTCATCTTCGATATCAGCAGGTGCATACCCGCCGACAAGCAAATCATTTTCAGAAAAATTATCTATTTCTTTGGTTTCTGGGTTTGTTGGGGCTTCGAAAGGCGGTGGTGGCAGAGCAGGTGATTTTGGCATTGAATTATGTGTTTCATGACTGTTGCAGGAAATAAGAAGTGCGAAAGGTGTGAGCAGGCTTATCACTGAACGTTTCATGAAATGTCTCTCATATAAGATGGTTGAGATTATTTGATATTCCATTGGCTAGCATAGCTTTGAGTCATTTTCACGCAAAAGTGAGGAAGACGCCGCTTTGAGCCACAGTATTCAACACTATCTATGAGTGAGGCAGCACTCATATTCTCTAAGGAGACGATAATGACTGAATACACACTTCACACTGCAGAGACTGCACCTGAGGCCTCTAAAGAGATTTTGGAAGGAGCACAAAAAGCCAACGGTTTTGTGCCAAATTTATATGCGACAATGGCGCAAAGCCCTGAGCTTTTAAAATCTTATAAATACCTAGCAGAAGCGTTCAGCTCCAACTCATTGACTACAGATGAGCGTAATGTTGTCTGGCAAGTGATTAACTATGAGAATAATTGCCATTACTGTGTACCAGCGCATACAGGCATTGCAAAATCTCAAGGCGTATCAGACGATGTAATTGAAGCGCTTCGTGAAGGTAAAACTATTCCTGATGCCAAACTTGAAGCCCTTGCAGAATTTACCCGTCAAATGCTGGCACAGCGCGGCGTGGTTACAGACGAGCAAACGCAAGCATTATTTGCGCATGGCTATGACACAACAACCGTTTTGGATGTGATTTTGGGCTTGGCGCATAAAACGCTATCTAACTACACAAACCATGTCGCTCACACACCAGTAGACGATGCTTTTTCTAAGTTTGCATGGACTCACCCAGACGAAAGATAAAACACTCCATCGTTTCAATACTCAGAATTGAAAAAGGCCGTTCCAGAAATTTGGAGCGGCCTTCATCTTATTTGCGGCTATTCTTTTTCACTTGTTTGATCAGCTTGCCCAAGGATTTATCTTTGGATTTGCGCTGGGCCAAAGTGGATGAATTGAATTGTTCTTCTGCGACAAGTTTCTTCCATCTTGCCACGCGTACTGAGTCTATTTCTTCAGTCTCAAGCGCAGCTTGAATGGCGCAGCCCGGTTCGGTCTCATGCTTGCAATCCCTGAAACGGCACTGATGTGCAATCTCTTGATAATCAGAAAATAAATCACTTACACCAGCAGCAGCATCGGTGAGCTGTATCTCTCTCATGCCGGGTGTATCCAAAATCGTGAAGCCTTGAGGGGACATGTGCAATTGCCGCGTTGTTGTGGTGTGGCGGCCCTTGTCATCGTCTTCGCGAACAGCTTGCGTGGCTATATCTGATTTTCCCGCAAGGGCATTGGTGAGTGTGGATTTTCCAACACCCGATGAACCAAGAAACACAAGCGTTTGTCGCGGACGACACCATTGCGCGAGCTTTTGTTGTGGTTCATCTCCACGCGCATCAAGGGTAACCACCGTGACGAGATCAGAAATGGATTGTGCTTGCTCAATATAGGGCGTTGCATCCTCGCACAGGTCGATTTTTGTCAAAATGATAACTGGCGTTACCTCAGCCTCTAACGCTAGTGCGATATAGCGTTCTAAGCGGGCAATATTAAAATCTTGATTGCAGGATGAGACGATAAAGGCCGTGTCCACATTGGCCGCGATGAGCTGTAAATCCCATGCCGTACCAGCAGCGCGGCGTTGAAACACGCTTTTGCGTTCAAGGACTTTGCTCGAATTTGGTAATTTGGGATTATAAAGCAACCAATCGCCGACCGTCGCATCCGGTCCTGATGGGATGAGCGTATCTATGTCTTCACCTAACACATGCAGACTATTGCGATGGATTTCGATGATCCGCACCGGCGGCGTTTCTAATATTTCTTCAGCACTCACTTGCTGCGCAAAAAAAGGCTGCCAGCCTAATATGTCTAGGGTGGATAATTTATGTTCTGTTTTTTGGGCTTTGGATTGGTTTGGTAAAAATTGGGAATAATCACGCGTCATGCGTTTGAGCTTTCATGTGTTTGCCGCTGGCATAGCCAGAGCATACGTGTCCGTTTAGGGTGAGATTGCAAATGATCAATCCCGATACCGATCGTTGGTAGGGTCTCATGTGATTCAAATTTGCATTGGGAAGCATTCATACTTCCCTTCCTTAACGGGACATAAAATCTCCAAACTGATACACCAAGTTCGCATAATGCATGATTTAATTCAAGTAAGTCATATCGCTGCAAAGACGATTTAATTTTGCTGAATGCATAAAAAATGCGATCAAAATTGGGATTTTATCATGAAAGCTAGTCATCAAATGCAAACCGCGCTATTGGCCTTTTATGACTGATTTAATCTCTAAAATGCCTGAAGTGCGCGGCAAATTGATTGCTGATGCAGAGCTAAAACCCTTCACATGGTTTCGTGTGGGCGGAAAAGCGGATGTCTTGTATCTGCCAGCAGATCCAGATGATCTGGCTGATTTTCTAAAAGCGCTTCCCCAAGATATACCCATCACAGTTCTAGGTGCTGCTTCCAACACAATTGTGCGCGATGGCGGCATAGAGGGCGTTGTGATTAGATTGACGCCCGCTTTTGGTAAAATCCGTGTGCAGGGCAATGAATTGGTCGCAGGTGCCGCTGCGCTTGATAGCAAAGTATCCCAAAAGGCTGCGATGTTTGGATTAAGCGGCCTTGAGTTTTTCTCTGGTGTTCCCGGTACAATTGGTGGCGCTTTGCGTATGAATGCGGGCTGCTATGAACAAGAAACCGCTGATGTGTTGGTCGAGGCAATTGCACTCACGCGCAAAGGCGATTGGGTGACACTCGTCAACAGAGATTTTGGTTATTCCTATCGCCATAGTGAGGCCCCTGAAGATCTCATATTTGTGGAAGCGTTGTTTCGGGGCAATATTATCGAGCCTGCCATTGTCAAAGAGCGGATTGAAGCCTTAAAAAAACGCCGTGAAGAAGCACAGCCCATCCGTGAGAAGACTGGCGGATCAACTTTTGCCAATCCAGACCCTCCCGGAACGCCAGACCAGCGCAAATGCTGGAAATTAATTGATGAAGCAGGCATGCGCGGTGCGCGCGTTGGCGGTGCTCAGGTGTCTGAAAAGCACTGTAATTTCATGATCAATACAGGCGATGCCACTGCAGCTGATATTGAAGAGCTTGGCGAAAAGGTGCGCGCCAAAGTTAAAGAAAATTCCGGCGTCGATCTGCGCTGGGAGATCAAACGCATAGGCCGCGCTATATAAATAGCACGGCCTGAATTGCGTCTATACCACGTCTGATAATGTATTATGGATCGTCATATGCGGTTCGCCATCGCTTGTAGAGTGAACACTCATACCTTCACTATCAAGGGTGATATTGATGCGCTGACGATAGGCTGAAAATGAGTCAAAACTCACCACATCAACAGCTTCATCAAAATGTACACTGATTTGATAATGGCTACCGCCGCCCATCATGCGAACGGATAAAATCGTGCCGGTAAATGGTTGTTTTAGATAATTGCCCTCGACCATATCTCCAATTTGAGGTTCAAATTTAGGTCGATTGCTCAGCCGCGCCGCTGCAGTGTTCCAATCAACAAATCCCAATTTTTGTGCTGCTAATTCCAGCGCTTTGGAATGTGAAATGGGTGTATGGTTTTCTGCATGCGATCGGCGCAAAGATTTGGCAAACTCTTTTGCACCAGAAATCGTGGAGGGTAGGCGTTTAGAAGATGTCTTCATGAGACGAAATCCTTTTAAAACGCGGTCAAATTAAAGCTGGTGCTCGTATTACCAACAGACCGCCTGATGAAAGGCCCCGAAAACGGGAAAGGCTCTGAAGAAAAAGATCGGTTACCCGACCAAGCAATTCACCAATGGCATAAACCAACGAGCGGCAGGCTGCATGGACCTTGCTGCCATTTAATTTGGAAATATTAGATTGTCAAATATGCGTTAGAATTCACCCCTCAGAGAAAATGTAACATATGGCTCATATCTGCGCGTGCGGTATTCAGTGCGTTTGACGGGCCCATCTCGGCGATCGACATAGATTTCTTTAAACAGGCTTTCTTCTTGGTTTCCAAGATTACGAACACCCAAAGCGGCTTGCATGCCGAATATGTCTTTATGCTCGAGGATTATTTTTGTGAAAGGAATGTCGTTATATTCGCGAACGTTTAGATTGAGGCGAGGGTCAAAAGTCGATCTGACGCGATGGTAATTTCCATAAATTGCCCAATCTGTATTGGGAATATCATAGCGTAGATCAAATTCGACATCAGACATTGTTTGTCCGCCAATGCGACGGTCATTATTGGTCAGAGGGTCTTTAAGGTTGGAATCATATGCGGCTGCTTGGTAATCGAGTTTGAGGCCGTTAATTCCTAAGGGCTCGAATTTAAACGTGCCAGATATCTCGGCTTCAAAACGTTGCGCAGAATCAAGGTTCCCGGGAGCTTCGCTAAAAGCATCAAGGGGAATTTGTTCAACAATATCTTCAACTTGTTCACCTGAAACCACCAAAGTGACAGACCCATAGGGGCCGTGCTGTTTCGTCATTTCTAGCATCAATTTCCATGATTGTTCAGGCACTATATCTGTGTTGGTCGCGTTGTCATTGCCTTCTGCAATATCACGAGAGGCTATGAAATCACCAAAATTGAGTTGACCAACTTGGCGTTCCAACCGCGTGGTGAATGTCAGATCGTCTTTAGGCACATAGCTGAGATTTAGAAATCCTTTAGGGCGGAAGAATGAACGCTCAGATTCGCCAGTTCCCGTTTGTGTGATCTGTGAATACTCACCACCCAAAGAAGATTGTAGATTAATCTTGGACGAGATCGGGCTTCCGTAAGTGATGTTTAATTCAGCTCGTTGTTCTTTGACTTCGTCGAATGTTGCCGTGTTTTCCAATGCCTCGAATTTGGGGCTGTCCACTGCTTGACTATATTCAAGACTGTTGCTTTCTAAAGTATTGAAAGCTGTCTCAGCCGATATTTGCCAATCCTTATTTCCATCAACAGACCAAGAATATTCGCTGCGAAGAATGGATTCTGTTTCTGTGTCGGTGTTTGTGTAAGCGCGACCATTTTCAAAATCTGTATCATTTAAGGCTGTATGAATCTGATTAAAATAAGGGCTTTCTTCTATACCATGAAGGCCAATGAGTTTTAACCGTCCACCAGCAATTTCAAACTCATAATCAGCGTTAATTTCAGCTATTGTTTCTTGCTCTGACTCGGTGAAAATATGTAGGTAAGCGGTGTCATTTATGGGTATGCGTTTAGACCATTCGGTAAAAGCCCAGTCTTCCTTTTCATAATTGATATAAAGTGAGCCGAGGTTTCCTGTCGGGCTCTCATATCCGATGAAAGTGGATATTGAAGGAGCATCTTCATCATAATGAAAATATTCATCGCGTCTTTCGAACAATACACCATTGTTATCGCGTAATTCTTCGGGGCCACGGCTATTATTTCTACTGGCTGCGTTCTCTAGAGATAAATTGAAATCAAAAGGGCCTTTTTGTCCTGTCATTGTCATTTTGGCAGCCGACAGAGAAGCGCTTCGGTGATTACGAAACACAGGGTTCCATTCCCATTGAGTTTTAAAGCCCGTTGATTGGGTTTCGATATTGGCGATAATTCCAGAAAGGCCCGGTATATTAAAGTAGGATGCATCATCTACGATAATTTGGATAACATTCGATGCGGGTATTTGATCAAGAATATCTTGCAGGCTGCTAGATTTGGTTGAAATGCGTTTTCCATTGATAAGAACATTTCCACCCGCCTGTCCGAGTCCGCGTTTTTGGTCTGCTTCAACAATATTAAATCCGGGAACATTCGAGATGAGATCTTTAGCAGTTCGCGGTGCAAATTGGATGAAATCTGATAATTTATAGATAGATGATGAGGTCTGCTGGGCAGGTGTGTTTTGCGCAAAGGTGTGTGGTGTCGTCAGACATAAAGCTGCCAAACCGGCAATATATTTGAAGCTGGACATATGAAACCTTTAGCGAAATAACTATCTAAGTAGCATCTGTGTTACGCATGTAGCTTGATTCTGTCAACTAGATTAATTTTCTGTAATGTATATTGGGTCGGAACACAATTTCTAAAACGCAAGTTCTCACAATTTCCTGACTTTTTGTGGCTTAGCTTAGGTCAAATTTCGTGTTGAAGAGCGTTTCTTAACCATCAGGAGGGGCGGACGTAACAAAAAATGGTGTTTTGTAGGTGTTTATCGCAATGTTTTGCAATTCTTAAGCGGATGTAATTTTTTGTTAAGAGTATGATTTTTAATGATATTTATAAATTATAGTATGTGGTTAGAAAAATAGATCAAATTTTATGTATTTTCGCGCAGGTTTGTTTAACCTTAAGAGGCCAGAATTGAGGTCCAAGGAGATCAAAGAATGAATCGCGTAGCAGTCATAATGGGTGGATGGTCATCGGAGCGAGAAGTCTCGTTATCGTCTGGCCGTGGTATGGCGCAAGCTGCCCGCAATGAAGGTTTCGACGTTGTTGAAATAGATATCACGCGTGATTTATCCAATCAGCTAAAAGAAGCAAATCCAGACGTCGTGTTGAATGCGCTGCATGGTCCTTATGGAGAAGATGGATGCGTACAGGGGCTGTTGGAAATTCTTGAGATACCTTATTCGCATTCAGGTGTTTTGGCTTCAGCTTTAGCAATGGACAAAGCCAAATCTCGCAATGTTTATGCGCGTATGGGGCTGCTTGTCGCTGAGGGCGGCGTCTATGCAAAAGAAGATGTTGCCGCAGAACATGTGATGAAGCCGCCTTATGTTGTAAAACCTATTGCAGAAGGGTCTTCTTTTGGTGTGTTGATTGTGCCTGAAGGGGCTAATCGCCCACCAGCAGAATTACTTGATCCTAAATGGGGCTTTGGCGACTCTGTTTTAGTCGAACAATTCATTCCTGGACGAGAATTAACCGTATCAGTCATGGGAAATGAAGCTTTAGCGGTCACAGAGATCACGACTTTAAGAGATTATTACGATTACTCAGCCAAATATGAGGCGGGAGGATCAAAACACGTAATTCCTGCAGAAATATCTGATGCAGTGACACAAGCCGCGCTTGATGCCGC
Organism: Hirschia sp.; assembly: GCF_058892565.1. NCBI lineage: Bacteria > Pseudomonadati > Pseudomonadota > Alphaproteobacteria > Hyphomonadales > Hyphomonadaceae > Hirschia > Hirschia sp. Next base: position 164,268 of record NZ_JBZXVU010000008.1, read on the forward strand.
GCTTATCGCTCATGATGCATTAGGATGTCGCGGCGTATCACGTTCTGACTTTCGGTATGATGACGACACAAAAAGATTGGTAATATTAGAAACAAATACCCAGCCAGGCATGACCCCGACTTCGCTTGTACCTGAACAGGCAGCGCATAAGGGCATTAGTTATGAGAAGCTGGTACGTTGGATGATAGAGGACGCTTCATGTCACAGGTGAGAAGCAAGTCACAACAAGGTAAGAGGCAGGCAAAGCCTCAAGAAGTTGTACCGGCAACGATATTGACGGAACAATTGTCTACTTATGCTTTCGGGACAGTCACAGCTGGAGCCGTCATGGTTGCTGTTGCGGCGTGGATGGGCGGATCTTTAGCATCCATTGATGAACGTATTCAGGGTGGACTGGACGCTACGGCTAAATCTGCTGGATTTACAGTTACGAAAATTTCGATTGAAGGATTAGACCCACGCACAAAAGCAGATGTTTTAAATGCGGTCGCTATTCCTGTTGATTCAAACATGTTCCGTGCTGATCCGTTCGTTATTAAAGAGCGTATCGAAGCGAGCGTCGAAAATGTTTCTGAAGTGCGCGTACTGCGTCAATGGCCCAATGACATATGGATTCTAGCGGAAAATCGTCGTCCATTGGCGCTCTGGCAGACAGATGGCGAGTGGAAAGTTGTCGATCAGGTTGGAAAACCGATGGATGGTGAAGATCCAGCTGAATATGTCGAGCTACCGCGTGTTGTCGGACCGGCAGGTGGATATGCTGCTCCAGAATTGCTCGCACAATTAAAATTACACCCGCAAATTTCAGAACATCTGGAAGTGGCTATGCGTGTTGGTGGGCGCCGTTGGGATCTGCGTTTAGATAGCGGTCTTGAAATTGCTTTGCCTGAAGATGCACAAGTCGATGAAGCTTTGCTTGCCGTTTATAATTTAGATGAAGCCACCGGTGTGTTAGCAGAAGATTCAGAAGTCACGCGTATTGATGCGAGAGACTTAGAAAGATTTGCGGTTGGTTTAGGCGAAGCACGTGCTGCCTATGATCAGAGTTCGCAAATAGATGACAAGTCCGGGGGGGCTTAATTATGTCGACTTTGGCTAGCCGAATAACAATGCGAGATAAACTTGCTGGCAAACCGCCATTCTTGGCGGCGTTAGATATTGGTTCCTCCAAAGTTGCATGTTTGATTTCCAAGAATGCTGAAGGCAGTAAAAGTGTCCACGTCGTTGGGGCTGGGCATCAGCTGTCACGCGGCGTAAAAAATGGCGCGGTGACGGATATGGATGCGCTTGAGCGCTCTATCCGTGTTGCAGTCGAGCAAGCTGAACGCGCCGCTGATACTCGAATTACAGATATTGTGCTGGGGATTTCTGGCCCTAACCTCAAGAGCAATTATCTTGAAGGCGGTGTGAATGTTGGAAATCGTGAAATCACCCAAATGCATGTGCGGGATGCGATAAATTCTGCACTTTCAACCTATCAAGCACCTGATCGCCAAATTTTACATGCCACACCTTTAGGCTTTGGCCTTGATGGCGCGGGCGGTGTTAAAGATCCGCGTGGTATGATTGCGACACGGTTGACGGTGACAATGCTTGTCGTGTCTGGTCCATCTGCACCGCTGAAAAATATTGCGCAGTGCGTCACGCGCGCACATCTAAATCCTGTGTCTATCGTGGCTTCTCCTTATGCTGCTGGCTTGTCTGTTCTTGTCGAAGATGAGATCGAGCAGGGTGCAACTGTCATTGATATGGGCGGCGGCGTTACCAGTGCGGCGTGTTTCTATGAAGGAAACCTTGTTTATCTGGACAGTGTTCCTGTTGGTGGGTCACGTGCATCATCAGATTTGGCGCAAGGCTTAGGTACAACATTTGCGGCAGCTGAACGTTTAAAAACACTACACGGCGCTGTGGCGCTCACCCAAGTGCATGCCTTTGATGTGGTAGATGCGCCAAGGTTGGGTGAAGATGGTCGGCTTGAAGCTGGAACCACGTCAAAAGCTGAATTGACAAATATGTTGCGTCCACGTTTTGAAGAAATGCTGGAATTGCTCGAAAAGCGCTTATCCAAAGCGTCTGCACAATACCGGCCGTTGCCGAGACGTATCGTACTTACTGGTGGCGCGAGCCAAATGCCGGGTATTCGAGATGTGGCTGAAGAAGTCTTCCGCGCACCTGTTCGTATGGCGCGTCCTGCACGGGTGACCGGTCTTGGTGAAACCTATCAAGTGCCAACATTCTCTGCTGTTTCAGGTCTGCTGAAATGGGAAATGAGTGGCGGTGCAGGTGCTGTTGCGCCAATGCTAGGCAAGATGCGAGTCGCACCGACTGGCGCATCCATTTTCCGAAAAGCCACGAATTGGCTACGTGAAAATTTCTAGAAACGCATAAATTTTTTCGGCTTCGTCATAGTATTTCCTAATTTTGGGAGATAATACCCGTTGTCTCGTCTGATAAACGTAAAAGTTATTGCAGAAATACTGTAACAGGTTAACTTGCACTTAGGCATATTTGCTTAGTTTGATGAGTAAGATCCCCTATGGACGGCCAATACTTTATCGGTACGGATCGTTCTGGCTATATTTCTGACGAGGTGCGGCACCATGCCGGTAGAGTTGAAACCACGTATAATCGTTTTTGGAGTCGGTGGTGCCGGAGGCAATGCCGTTAACAACATGATCGAATCCAAGCTTCAGGGCGTGGAATTCATCGTAGCAAATACCGATAGTCAGGCGTTGCTTCAATCTCAGGCGGACCACAAAGTTCAGCTGGGAATGAAAACGACTGAAGGTCTAGGTGCGGGTGCCAAACCATCAGTTGGCGCGGACTCTGCCGAAGAATCAATCGAAGAAATCAAAGCTCAGCTTGAAGGCGCACACATGGCGTTTATCGCAGCAGGCATGGGAGGCGGCACCGGAACGGGTGCAGCTCCGGTCATTGCGCGTGTTGCCAAGGAAATGGGCGTGCTCACTGTTGGCGTAGTCACCAAGCCTTTTGATTTTGAAGGTAAGCGCCGCATGATGATTGCGGATCAGGGTGTTGAAGAACTTCGTAATTTCGTCGACACACTAATCATTATTCCAAACCAAAATCTTTTCCGCATCGCCAATGCAAACACAACATTTGCTGATGCCTTCACCATGGCTGATGAAGTCTTGTATGAAGGTGTGCGCGGTGTGACAGACCTTATGGTTATGCCGGGTCTGATCAATCTGGATTTCGCGGATGTGCGTACGGTTATGTCCGGCATGGAAGCGGCTATGATGGGAACGGGTGAAGCCGATGGTGAACATCGTGCTTTGAAGGCGGCTCAAGCTGCTATTGCAAACCCATTGCTTGATGATGTGTCCATGAAGGGTGCCAAAGGTGTGTTGATCAACATTACCGGTGGTTATGACATGACATTGTATGAAGTGGATGAAGCAGCCAATGAAGTGCGCAAGGAAGTTGATCCTGACGCGCAGATTATTCTTGGATCAACTTTTGATCACTCTCTTGAAGGTAAAATTCGTGTGTCAGTCGTAGCAACTGGCATTACATATGACGAGAATGGCAAGCAGGATATGCCAAGCCGTCCTTTTGCGCAGCCTGTCACAATCGAAAACGAACCAACAGCTGCTGATGCTATTTCTGCTGCTCTAGATGCAACACCTGCGGTCGAGGACGTTGAAGAAGCTGCAGAAGACGCAAATATAGATGAAGCAGAACCAAAAGCTGCGCCTCCAATTATCAATCGCCGCCCAAGTTATGATGCGGATGACGATGCGTCGGACGCTGAAGAATTTGACGACACGCAAAGCGTTGATGATGAAGCAGTAGCCGAAGAAGAGCCTGAGCCTCAAAGTGAGGTCGCTTCTAAAGGTGGAAGAAATTCTCTTTTTGGATGGGGTAAATCTTCAAGCGGCGATGAGAAGAGCGAAGGTGAAGCTGTAGCTAAGCAAGATGCAGATGAATATGAAGAAGATGAGCTTGAGATTCCTGCTTTCTTGAGGCGTTCTGCGAACAACTAGAAATATAATTTGCTATAATTTCTTGGTGAATATTACAATTTGAAACGTCCTTATGTATTGATATAAGGACGTTTTTTTATGTAAACATGATAAATTGCAACATCCCGAAACAATCGTTTAATTGAGTTTAGGGCGATCAAGTACAATATTGTACTTCTTGGATCGACGCAGAGGAATCTGTGTTTTGTAGAGTACATTCCAGAAGGTTACAGTATGGCGTATCAAAAAACTCTAGCAGGACCTGCCGTTTGTGCCGGCATAGGTGTACACACTGGAGAACGCGCGAGATTGGTGCTTAAGCCTGCCAAAGCAAATACTGGAATTGTGTTTGTACGCACTGATATTACTGACAAAGATAATGAGATCAAAGCCATTGGTACAAATGTGACCACAGTTCAGCTGGGCACTACTTTGGCGAATGAAGCTGGTGTTACTGTATCCACTGTTGAGCATTTACTTGCTGCATGTTCAGGTCTTTGCATTGATAATCTGGTTATTGAAATCGATGGTCCAGAAATGCCAATTATGGATGGGTCTTCCAGTCTGTATTGCCAATTAATGAAGCATGTTGGCATTAAAGAATTGAAAGAGCCGCGCCGTCGTTTGCGTATCCTAAAACCGATTGAAGTTGTCGAAGGCGATAAATTTGCACGTTTGATACCTTCTAAAACAGTTGGCGCACCGTTCGAGCTGCGCGTGCGTATCGAATTTGATAGCGCCGCAATTGGTGAGCAAAGCTATACATTCAAACTGACACCTGGTGCCTTTGCACGTGATTTGGCGTTTGCGCGCACATTTGGATTTACAAGTGATTTTGAAAAATTGAAATCCATGGGCCTCGCACGGGGTGCATCCATGGATAATACTGTTGCGCTAGAAGGGGACAAAATCTTGAACCCTGAAGGTTTGCATGTCGCAGATGAGTTTGTACGTCACAAAATCTTGGATGCTATTGGTGACATCTTCCTTGCAGGTGGCGCAATCGCAGGTGTGTTTGAGGGCGACCGTCCCGGACATGCGATAAACAACAAGCTCGTGCGTGCATTATTGGCTGATACATCTGCTTGGGAATGGGTTAGCGATGAAGTACGTGTATCCGAACCTGCACCCATGTATGCAGCTGGCTTGAAAAAAATTGATGCGGACATGATCGCACCCGCTGTCTTCTAGTTTTATTTCCGTATTTTTTTCCTATAATTCTGCCATAAATGGCTGACAAGCAAGAAACTGCACACTCTCTTGTTTCTAAAGCTTGGCGCGCGCGCGCCTGTGGGGTAGACAAGTCGTCAGATTGTATGGAGTTGAACGATGGCGAATAAACGCAACACATTTTTGCTTGTGACTATTAGTGCATCTGCATTGATAATGACGAGCTGTTCGTCATCTGACCGTAAAAAAGATTTGGCTTATATCGAAAAACCAGTTGAGCAGCTTTATAATGAAGCCGGCCGCAGTGTTGATCGCAAGCAATGGGACCGCGCCGCTCTCGAATTTCAGGAAGTGCAACGCCAGCACCCATATTCAGAATGGGCTGAGCGCGCAATGCTTATGACGGCCTATGTGCAATACAAATCCAGACAATATGCAGAAGTAGAGGCAAGTGCCGGCCAATACACAGCATTATACCCAAGTTCAAAAAGCGCAGCTTATGCTTATTATCTGATTGCGCTTTCGCATTTCGATCAAATTACAGATGTCGGGCGTGATCAAGGTCGGACTGAATTGGCGTTAAGTGCGCTTCAGGATGTCGTGCGCCGTTACCCAACAACAGAATATGCGCGTGATGCCGAACTGAAAATTGATATGGTGCGGGATCAATTGGCTGGTAAAGAGATGGAAGTTGGCCGCTATTATCTCAAATCATCCGAATTTCTTGCTGCCATAAATCGTTTTAAACGTGTTGTAGATGAATATGAAACCACGACGCACGCACCAGAAGCGCTGCACAGATTGGTTGAAGCCTATTTATCCATTGGTCTTGTCGGACAAGCTCAAGCTGCAGCCGCTGTTTTAGGGCATAATTACCCGTCGAGCCGCTGGTATAGAGACAGCTATAAACTCATGGAAAAATACGGCTCTAAGCAGAGCTAAACAGCAAAACTGCAAAAAAGAAACAAAAGCGGAACATTTTTAGTTCTGTTTTTGTTCCAGATGTGTTATCCATAGGCTTATGTTGATAGCACTTTCCATACGTGATTTTGTTTTAGTTCGTACCCTCGATCTTGATCTGGATACGGGCTTTACCGCTCTGACCGGTGAAACCGGTGCAGGTAAGTCAATTTTGCTCGCTGCTTTAGGCTTCGCCTTGGGCGCGAAGACGGCGAAAGGGGCCATTCGGGCGGGATGCCAATCCTCCACCGTGATAGCCACTTTTGATCCACCGGCTAATCATCCGGTCCGTCAGATCCTGAAAGATAATGATATTGATGTAGATAGCGATGAAGCCATCGTTATTCGCCGGATTTTGCGCGGCTCTGGATCAGCCAAAGGGTATCTCAATGATGCGCCTGTAAGCGCGCGTTTATTGCAGTCCTTGTCCGAATTATTGGTTGAAGTTCACGGCCAACATGCAGGCCAAAGCCTTTTGGCGGTTGCGCAGCATCGTAAATTATTGGATTCATTCGCTGAAACGGAAAAAGAACTCAAAGCTTGTGCTGATACATGGGATGCTTGGCGTGCAGCAATCGCAGCTCGAAAAGCTGTTGAGGGTCGGTTATTACGTGCACAGGCTGATCGTGAATATCTTGAATTTGCCGTGGATGAATTAGACAAGCTTGATCCGCATGAGGGCGAAGCTGAAGCGCTCGCGAAAGAGCGACTTGAATTACAATCAGCTGAAAAAGTCGCTCAGGCTGTCGAAGATGCCTTGAAACAATTAGATAAATCCAATCCGGCGCAAGTTTTATCTTCTGCCTCGCGCGCTTTAGGGCGAGCCTCTTCTATGCCCGCTGTCGTGGAAAGTCCTGATGACGCCCCCTTAAAACTTCAACTATCTGAGGCGGCGGATGCATTAGAGCGCGCCTTGATAGAGGCTAGCGAGGCCTATGAGAGTGTATCGCGTTTGAGGTCTGCATCTGATTTTTCATCATCGGATCTGGAAAATTCAGAAACGCGATTATTTGCTTTACGGGCGGCGGCTCGAAAATATGATGTCGATGTGGATCAGCTTGCCGCTGTGCGTGAACGTATGCGCATGCAATTGGATGAAATTGTTCATTCCGATCAGGCTTTGCTCAAAGCAAAAACAGCTGAATTTGAAGGTGAAAAAGCCTTTATTGCTGCAAGTGAGAATTTATCTGTAAAGCGTACAAAAGCAGGGCATGCTTTATCCAAAGCATTGAAAAAGGAATTAGGGCCGCTCAAGCTGGAAAAAGCTGAATTTCGGGTCATGCTGAATAAAATTGCACCTGAAGAGGCTGGGCCGACAGGGTGTGATCGTATCGCCTTTGAAGTGCGTACAAATCCGGGGGCTGAATTTGGTCCATTGCATAAAATTGCTTCGGGCGGTGAGGTGGCGCGCTTTGCACTTGCTCTTAAAGTGTGTCTGGCGCGCGATGGTCAGGCAGGAACACTCATCTTTGATGAAGCAGATGTTGGTGTTGGCGGCGCGGTGGCGGCGGCAATTGGGAAGCGATTATTGCAATTATCCAATGGGCGTCAGGTCTTGGCCATTACACACAGCCCGCAAGTGGCGGCAATGGCAGATGCGCAATGGTGTATTTCTAAAAGTGAAGCCAAGAAAGGGTCTATTGAAACCGCGATTGACGTGTTGCAAAGTAATCAACGTCAGGAAGAAATCGCGCGTATGTTGGCTGGCGCAGAAATTACACAAGAAGCACGCGCTGCTGCCACAAGACTGCTAGCGCGCGCTTAATCGGGATAGTATATGGCTGGTATGAGCAATTTATCTTCTGATTCTTCGCCTGCCAGCCTCACACTCGATCAAGCGCGCGAGCGCTGGGAAGAGCTTGCAGAGACAATCCGCCAAGCCGATAGCGCGTATTACGAGCATGATGCCCCGCACTTATCCGATGCGGATTATGATGCGCTTCGTCAGGATTTATTGGCATTAGAAAGCGAATTTCCCCAATTAGTTGCCCAAGATAGCCCCAGCCAGAGTGTGGGTGTCAAACCCTCTGGGCGCTTTGCAAAAATCACGCATTTACAGCCAATGCTCTCTTTGGATAATGCATTTTCAGACGAGGATGTTTCAGAGTTTTTGGGCCGTATCCGGCGTTATCTTGGCATGGATGATAGCGTTGAGCTGCGCGTGACAGCTGAGCCCAAAATCGATGGCCTCTCGGCCAATCTTTTATACGAAAATGGTGTTCTCATCAGCGGTGCCACGCGCGGAGATGGGCGTGTTGGAGAAGATGTTACCGCCAATCTTAAAACCATTGCCGATATTCCCCATACGCTCGAAGGGGATGACTGGCCCGAACGCATCGAAATTCGCGGCGAAGTTTACATGTCTCATGCAGATTTTGCTGCATTGAATGAACGTGAAGCTGCGGCGGGTCGTAAAACTTTTGCCAATCCGCGCAATGCGGCGGCGGGGTCATTGCGTCAGCTCGATGTTGAGGTCACAAAATCGCGTCCGCTCAGGTTTTTCGCTTATGCATGGGGCGACACATCAAAAGAATTTTCTGTCAACCAGATGGGGGCTGTTGAAGCATTTTCCAAATGGGGATTTTCGATCAATCCACTCATGAAATGTGCTGATAGTGCAAGCCAATTGATCGAGATTTATAATCAAATTGCCAATGATCGCGCCAGCCTTGGCTATGATATAGATGGCGTGGTTTATAAGGTCGACAGGCTAGATTGGCAGGCGCGTCTTGGTTTTGTCTCGCGTTTTCCGCGCTGGGCTATCGCGCATAAATTTCCGGCTGAACAAGCCACAACCATATTGCGTGAAATTGAAATTCAAGTCGGGCGCACAGGGTCCCTCACACCTGTTGCCAAATTAGAGCCTGTTACAGTTGGCGGCGTTGTTGTCTCCAATGCCACCCTGCATAATGAAGATGAAATCGCGCGCAAAGATATTCGTGTGGGCGATAAAGTTGTCATCCAGCGGGCTGGCGATGTGATCCCGCAGATTGTTCGTGTTATCGAAGAGGATCGCCCAAACCATTCAAAACCATATGAATTTCCAACCACATGCCCCGCTTGTGGATCGCATGCTGTGCGAGAAATGGATGAAAAAGGTGAGGAGGATGCGCGTCGGCGGTGTACGGGTGGGTTAATTTGTCCAGCTCAGGCAAAAGAACGCCTCAAGCATTTTGTATCCCGCAAAGCGCTCGATATTGACGGTCTTGGTGCCAAGCAAATCGAATTATTCTTTGATAAAGGCGTGGTGACTGCCCCACAGCATATTTTTCAGCTTGAACAACGTATCTATGAACTAAACCTTCCGCCGCTCGAAGAGTGGGAAGGTTTTGGTAAAACCAGTTCTGAAAATATCTTCGCAGCCATCAATGCAAAACGCCAAATCCCATTTGCGCGTTTTTTGATTGGCTTGGGTATTCAGCATGTCGGCCAAACAAATTCTGGTTTGCTCGCACAAAATTTCTTATCTTTTGATGCTTTTCAAACAGCCATGCACGCCGCCATAGATGCGCGTCCGGGGCCAGCTTATCTTAAATTGAGCAGCATTGATCGCATCGGTGACACGACGCTAGAAAATATCCTAAACTTTGTGGAAGAAAATGGCCTACCCGAAACGCCGCCCGCAAGCTTAGAGCCAAATCTATCGGGCCAGATCCCTGCTTTGCAAATGAAAGGCGTCAATTCAGCAGCATGTGAAGCCATGGCTAGACGTTATGACAATTGGGAAGAGTTTCGAAATGAGCTTTTAAAAGCCAATGACACCAAACCCGCATCTGCCTTTAAAGCCATTTCCAATATTGATGGCATGGGCGATGTCTCAGCTGAAGCGCTGATTGATTTCTTTATGGAACCTCATAATCAGGACATGCTGACCCAATTACTTGCTGAAATTGAGATAGAAGCTGCTCAAGCGATCCAAACAGACGGCGCAGTGGCTGGGAAAACTGTTGTTTTTACAGGAAGCCTAGAGCTTATGTCTCGCGATGAAGCGAAATCTAAGGCGCAATCCTTGGGCGCGAAAGTGGCGTCATCTGTTTCGAAAAAAACAGATTATGTTGTGGCTGGTCCAGGGGCTGGAAGCAAGCTGAAAAAAGCACAGGATTTAGGTGTGACTGTACTCACAGAACAAGCTTGGCTGGATATGATCAGCGCATAAAAAAGGGAGCCGATTGGCTCCCTTTACAATTTTATAAATCTTTACAGGCTTGTTTTAGCCATTCCAAATCTTCGCCAGAAAGCAGCGGTGTTAGCTCTTTTAGCACACGCTGATGATAACGATCGACCCAGATCCATTCATCTGGCGTCAGCATACCGCGCTCAATCAGGCGCGAGCAAAGCGGCGCAAGTGTGAGTGCCTCAAATTCCATCATAGGAATATCGCCGCCAACAATATCTCTTGGTTGCGTAACATATTGAAGGTTTTCTATGCGAATGCCGTACTCATTTTCTTTATAATATCCCGGCTCATTCGATACGATCATGCCAGGCTCAAGCGCGGTAAAGTTAGGCATTTTCGAAATGCGCTGCGGGCCTTCATGCACACCAAGATAAGACCCAACACCATGCCCCGTGCCGTGTTCATAATCCAATCCCAGCGCCCACATAGGTTGGCGTGCGATCGCATCAATGGCTGATCCTGTTGTTCCGGCAGGAAAACGCAATCGCGCTAGCGCAATATGCCCTTTAAGAACGGTAGTATAGCGCTCTTTCATTTCTTGGGTCGGCTCACCAATCGCAACAGTACGGGTGATATCCGTTGTGCCATCTAGATATTGGCCGCCTGAATCAACAAGATAGAGTGAGTTCTTTTCTAGAACTTGAACAGTCGCTTCATTGACGCGGTAGTGACAATGCGCACCATTAGAGCCAGCGCCAGAGATTGTCTCAAATGATAAATCTTTTAAACCTTGTAGCTCTTCACGGTGTTGTTCTAGGCGTTGAGCGGCTTGAATTTCATTGATCTGACCAGATTGGACCTCTTCAGAATCTAGCCAGCACAAAAAGCGGGTAATGGCAGCACCATCTCGTAAATGTGCCTGTTTAGAACCAGAAATTTCAACATCATTTTTTATCGCGCGTGGCAGAGCTGACGGATCGGCCTGCACAGCTATTTTCGCGCCAGCTTCAGTCACTGTTTTGAAAAACCAAGCCGATGCTAAAGCTGGATCAAGGGAAACTGTTTTGCCTTTTAATTTGGCAATGCGCCCCTCAAGCTGGGACATTGGCATCACAGTGACATCGCTAAGATGGGTTGTCAGTGCATCATTCACCTTCACTGGGTGTAAGAATAAATCAGCGTTTCCAGTGGCATAAACAATGGCGCGACCTAGCGGAAGCGGCGAACATTTCACATCTCCGCCGCGAATATTAAATAGCCAAGCTAGAGAAGCTGGCGATGTGATAATCACAGCGTCAGCCGCAATATCTAAAAGCGATGCGCCAACACGTTTTAGTTTGGAAGCGTGTGTTTCACCTGCATAAACAACATCATGCGGCACCACTAATTCTTTAGGTTCAGGCGGTTGATCATGCCATGCGGCATCAATCGGGTTTGTCTCAACCGGCACAATTTCAACGCCCGCAAGGCTCGCTGCATCAGCTAATTGTTCAAAAGCATTTTGGCTGACAAGTTCAAGATCAACACCAAGACGTTTTCCGTGTAGCTTTTGTTTGGTCAGCCAATTGAACGGGCCTAATTTGTCCAAACTTTCCCGCGTGAAAAGCTTTGAATCCACCTGTTTGGCTGCTTGAAGTGTGTAGCGCCCATCAACGAATAGCACGGCTGAATTCATCAATATCATGGCCGCGCCAGCAGAGCCGGTGAAGCCAGTTGCCCATGTCAGTCTATCAAATGCGCTGGGCAGATATTCATTTTGATAGGCATCTTCATGCGGAATATAATAAGCATCCAGATTTTGCGCTTTCATCTGTCCGCGAAGCAAAGGCAGATTGCTTTGCCCGAGTGCTGGTCCGCCAGTGACTTCAAATGTCTGTCGCATATCATACCTATCCGTAAATTCAGGGTCTATTTGTCTAGCTTATATATCTAGACTCGTAAGCTATTATTCAAGCCAGATCCTTCTAACGATTATCTATATGCCAAAATATTCTGCTGGATCAAATAGATTATCGTCCATCCATGGGTCACGTGCAGGACGTTTCTTGGTTTTTTGTTTTAACGGCTTTTTGAAAACCAAAGTCGACCACGCGCCCAATCTGCGGCGGTCCACAAGCGCTAGATTGCGACCAGCAAAAGCTGCTTTCACTTGTGGCTCTTGATGGTTTAGCAAACCAGATAGAATGATATAGCCACCATCTTTAGTCAGTTTGTTGATATCAGATGAAAGCGAAACAAGCGGGCGCGCCAAAATGTTGGCCATTACCGTATCGTATTTACCTTGATTGCGAATAAATGCATTGTTTGCGCCTGTTGCGACTAACAAATGCAGATTGCGGCCCATTTTGTTGTTTTCTGCGTTAATTTTGGCAATGCGAATTGATTCAGGGTCAATGTCGGACGCGACAGCCATGCTCGCCCCCGATTTCATCGCGGCAATCGCCAAAACAGCAGATCCGGTCCCAATATCCAGCACTTTGCCCAATTTACGCTTCTTGGCGACATCGGCTAGCGCTTCAAGGCAGCCCTTCGTTGTGCCGTGATGGCCTGTTCCAAAAGCTGGACCTGCTTCAATCCATACAGGAATACGGCCACCAGCAAGGCGTGTTAATTCATGGGCACCCGCCACATAATAAGGGCCAGCCTCTACTGCAGGCAAACCTTTCAAGCTTTCAGCAACCCAGTCTTTATCATCTAGTTTTTCATGTGCGGCGGATAAACCTTCGCCTTCGCTTTCAATGATGGAGATACAGGCTTGGACGCTCTCTTCATCATGGCAAAATGCATCAATGCGCCAAGATACGCGCGTGGCTTCTTCTGTTGAAACTGCGCCAGCAGGAGATGGGTCCATGTCTGCCAATACATCAGAAATACGTTCAGCAGTTGCGCGGTCGCAAATGGCGCTCACTTTATACATTCAAATCAGCCTTAAATCAGGGGATGGGTTCATGCCAGCGTTGATAGAACAAACTCAGCATTTGGGGAAGTCTCAGTTTGCAAGGCTTTATTGCCGTTATGGTGAACGCTGCATTTAGGATAAAAGTTTTTCTATTTTTAAATCCAGCTTTAAATGCGATGCGCGATACATGCCCTATGAGCGCAATTTCTTCAGCCACTAGCGGCGTGCTACACGCCAGCCAAATGTTCAACAGAGCAGCCACCAACACGGTGAAAGCTGCCAATGAGCAGGGTGATCTCGTCGGTGCGATCGTGGATCAAAAACAGGCAGAACATGCACTTAAAGCCAATACGGCAGTTTTGAAGGTGGCCGATGACATGCAAGAACGATTATTGGATATTCTTGTCTGATTGTTTTGAGATAATCTCAGCATTAGCGGTTGGCAGTCCTTTCCTAAAATCATACGCTTAGGTAAGTTTCTGGTTGAGGGAAAAGATGTTTCAATTTTCAAATCTAGTTAAATCCGTATTTCTATCGTGTTCTGTGCTGCTTGTTGCGGCGTGTGATGCCTCCTTCCACAGAAATGATGTGCATGTCATTTCAAGTAAGGATGCAATTACCAGCTTTCCTGAAGGTGAAATCTACGGAGTTGTCACCCAAAGTAAATTGAAACAATCAATCGCCAAAGAAGAACTTTCAGGCATGGATTTTCTTTCTTTGCCAGAACAAAAATTTATAAAATCCCAAGAATGGATCGCGTTACCTCTGGATAATCTCAACCATCCCACACTTGAACGTGTTGGTCATTGTTACAAAGTTGAATCCGAAGACGAGAACCATTTTTTCATCGTTGAGCATGTCACAGGGCCTTTCCATCTTTATTCTGCAAATCGAGATGGATGTTTTGATAAAGGCATGGAAGTCAAGCATGATTACGGTGTGCTCTATATCGAAGATGGTTTGTTCTATGTGCTAGAGCAAAGTGAAGAGCATTTTCGTGATTGGGTGGGAAATCTGAATCCAATACAGCGTATGCAATTGGGTGTGCAATATACGTTGCCCCCAGGCGACCAGTCTGTTGCGCAGGTTCAGGTAAAGTCTTCCAAAGCCTATCACGAATATATTCGTCAAAATAAAAATGATTTTGGCTTTCAAGCCGATGGTATGCCGCTTTATGTCGGGCCTCTAAGTGAAGACCAGCAAAAAGCGCATAGACTATTGTTGCTCGCTGAAGAAAAATACAAAGCCTTTAAAGCAGAACAAGCTAAAAAAGACGCCGCCTCTGCTGTGAAATAGCGTCATATCCTCCTGAGTGAGTGGGGGATATCTGCAAAGTTTTCCAACGCGATCGCATTTCGCCCCATATTATGGCTATCCATTCATTGGGGCGGCTCGCGAACGCTAGTGTGATTGGAGTGATGCTTAAACGCATCATGCGAGGTGCCGTGAGGCATTTAGGCCGCTGGTATCCTGAATAATTGGTCAGGACCAGCACATAATATCCGTCAGCCAAGCGCTGACATCACATCCGCCAAGCGCGCACCTCGTGCCCCTGCTTCCGGCTTTATATAATATACCCGCATAATGTCCCTATGCGGATGTTTCTGTTTGTTTTGTTTCTTTCAATACATCAATTTGAATAGTTTGATCGAGTGCAAGCTATTAGGCGGCGTTTTTGTCGTAAAACTGTCTAACAAATATCACGAAAGTGTCGCTTTGCAGATGATAACCCACTGGCTTCAGCCAAGAGGGGAAAATCATGGCATTATCTCGATCAAAATTATTGTCGGCAACATTTTTGGGGCTTGGGTTAGCAAGCGCTGCGAGTGCACAAGTGCTTGATGGGCGTGTAACAGACCAAACAGGTGCAGCACCTCTTGAAGGCGCACGCGTCGTTCTCGAAGAGCTGAACCGCACAACGACAACAGACCGCTTTGGTAAATACCGTTTTGGCGGCGTTCCTGAAGGCACATACAACTTAACTGTTTCATATATCGGTGCGCCGAACGCGACTATGCCAGTGGTTATCGATACAGATCGCGCTACGCTTGATGTAAAGCTTGGTGACGATGTTCGCTATATGGAAAACACAATTATTGTGGGTAGTGCGGCGGCTCAAGCGGGGGCTTTGAACCAACAGCGTGCATCCAACTCTTTTCTTTCAGTCATCGACTCTGATGGCCTTGGAAGTTTCCCTGACACAACTGTGGCAGACTCACTTCAACGCCTGCCAGGTCTCTCCATCAAAACAGACCAAGGTGAAGGCCGCTATGTATCAGTGCGTGGGATCAACCCAGACCTAATCTCTGCCTCTATCAATGGTGTGCGTACACCTTCACCGGAAGATCGTCGCGGTGTGTTGCTTGATGGTGTTCCCTCTGATTTGCTTGACGGTATTGAAGTTCAAAAATCTCTGACCCCAGATGTCGATGCAGATACACTCGGTGGGGTGATCAACCTTAAAACGATTTCCGCTTTTGACCGTGACGGGCGTATTATCCGCGCAAAAGTTGAAGGTGCATACAACGAAATTTCGGAAGAGATTTCTCCTAAAGCCGCACTCACATATTCTGAAGTTTTTGCTGATAAATTCGGTGTTGCTTTGTCCGCGAATTACCAAGATTTGCGTATCGAAGCACACAATAACGAAGCCGATGAGTGGAGCCAGCTAGACGATGGCACATTCTACCTTTCTGATGGTGCTGAACACCGTTGGTATGGCCTAAACCGTGAGCGTCTTGGCTTTGTTGGGAATTTTGACTGGCGCGTCAACAACAGCACAGACCTTTACCTTCGTACGCTCTTCAACAATTATGAAGATGATGAAGTGCGTAATGTTCTTGCCTTCCGTGATCTTGGGGATGTGGTCGAAGAGGATGATGATGAAAATGAAGTTGTTGCAGATGGTTCAACTCTGACAGACACTTCAGCCAGTTTCCCATTGAATGAGACACAAGCAGAAGTTCGTGTTCGCCGCGAAGTTCGTCAAATCCAAACAATCGCCATCGGTGGTGAGACAGTCTTGAATGACTGGAAAACAGATTATGAAATCTCCTATGCATATGCAGAAGAAGACGACAGCGACAATCACGACGCAGCTTTCCGGTTTGAAGACATCCAAGACGTTGTTCCGGGCAACATCACACTAGATTATTCAGACCCGAAAATTCTGCGCTTAAGCGAAGGTGCAATTCTGGATGCGATTTACGATCCTGCCAATTACAATCTAGATGCGTTTGAGCGTGAGTTCACTGCGAATGAAGATACTGAAGTCGCAGCAAAGTTTAACATTTCCAAAGATGGACTGCTCGGTCAGATTCCTGTCACTTGGAAGGGTGGACTAAAAATCCGCGATCGTGAAAAAATCCGCGATGTAAATGTGCTTGTCTATGAAGACGATTCTATCAACCTCGCAGATTATTCCACTGGTAACCTTATCCCAGACTGGCGCATCGGGAATGAGCAACCTACATGGCCAGATGCAAACCTGACCCGTTCACTGCGCAATGCGTTCACCGATGATGATCTTGATGTTGAAGGCAGCTTCTTTGACTCCAATGGTGAAGATTACAAAATTGATGAGCAGATCTTTGCCGGTTACGGTATGGGTACTTTCAATATTGGTGACCTAACCCTTGTTGCGGGTGTTCGTGTTGAGCAAACAAATGTTGATTTGGAAGGGCGCGTCGTCCTTGAAGATGAATTAGAGGCCGTCACCACTAATTTCTCCAATGACTACACGCATGTTCTACCGAGCATAAATGCGAAATATGCATTCTCGGACACGTTGATTGCACGTGGTGCTTATTACGCGGCTGTTGTGCGTCCTGCATTTGGCGAGATGGCACCATTCTTCTTCATCAATGATGATCGTGATGAAGCTGAAATCGGAAACCCAAATCTTGACCCACTTGAAGCAAACAATTTCGACCTTGGTTTAGAATTCTACCCAACAGAGCTTTCTGTCATGTCAGTCGGTGTGTTCTACAAGGATATCTCCAACGCGATTTTCCCAACCACATATGACATTGAAGACCTGCCAGACAGTATCGACCTGTCAGCTATCCCGGGAGAATTCCTAAATGGTATCGAAGAGGGTGATGAAATTTCTCCAGGTGTTGTAGACACAGGCGAAATCGAAGAAGTTGCCACCTTTATCAATGTCGGTGACAGTGAGATTTACGGGGTTGAGTTCAACTATGTTCAAAACCTTGGCGATTTATCTGAAGCATTAAATGGCTTCCTTCTGTCCGCCAACCTGACACTAAGCGACTCTGAAAGCACATTGCCAGATGGTCGCAAAGTGTCCTTCCTTCAACAATCCAACACAGTTTGGAACATGGCGCTTGGCTACGACAAAGGTCCTTGGGATCTGCGCGTATCTGCCAATTTCCGTGGCAACCAAATTGATGAATTGGTGGATGAAGATCTCGATCGTTACACAGATGATCGCACATTGGTTGAAGCGTCTGCCAAATACACTGTAAATGACAATATTCAGCTCTATGTTGAGGGTAAAAACCTCACTGACGCGCCAGAATATTACTATTTTGGAAACCAACGTCGTCTGTCACAATATGACGAATTTGGACGTACATTCATTATAGGTGCACGCTTCACTTATTAGTAAAGTTCAAAACAATGAGGGCTGGAAGCAGGTTATACTGTTTCCAGCCTTCGTTTATATATTTTATAGATCGGATAATCCTATGTTGCGCTCAATCTGTCTTGCTCCGCTAATGCTTGCTGCTTTTGCTTGTACAACTCCAGAAGTTCTTCCTTTTGAAATCAAGAGCATTCCCGCTCAAACTGAAACAGACCCAATGGTCGGCGTTGGTGATCGCGCTGATGATCCAGCCATATGGGTATCGCCAAATGATGTCGCGAATTCACTCATTCTAGGCACAAACAAAGACGAAGGCCTGCATGTCTATTCGCTTGCAGGTAAAGAACTTCAGTTTCTTGATGTGGGTGCTGTCAATAATGTTGATGTGCGCGGTAATCTTGCTGTTGCTTCCAATGATGAAACCGGCGGTATTAGCTGGTTCTCTATCGATCCGGCCACAAGCAATGTCCAACACCTAAACGACACACCTGTCGACATCGTCGAGCCATACGGCATTTGCATGGGCAATCTTAATAATAGCTACCAAGCCGGCGTGACCTATAAAGATGGGACTGTTCAAATCTGGACAGGCACGCTCCAAGAGGATGGCACAGTCAGCGCGAAATTTGAGCGTTCAGCCAAGCTCGAAACTCAGCTTGAAGGCTGCGTGTTTGATGAAGAGCAAAGCCTGCTGTTCATCGGTGAAGAAACAAAAGGCATCTGGTCGCTTGATCTGGCCAATGCGGATTCTGCACCCCAAAAAGTTGACTTCATCGAAGATGGTAACGGCCTTGTCGCAGACACAGAAGGTCTCTCTCTTTGGCGCGGTGAAAACGGCGAGGGCTATCTTGTCGCTTCTGCGCAAGCTTCCGACCGTTTCGTCGTCTATGACCGCAAAGCGCCGCACGCACCACGCGGCATTATCACAATCACAGCCAGTGCAGATGGTGCAATTGACGCTGTCACGCACACAGATGGCCTTGATGTGTCATCCGCATCATTGCCGGGCTATCCAGCGGGCATATTGGTTGTTCAAGATGATGGAAACCCAAAAAGCGGTGTCGACCAGAACTTCAAAATCGTAGATTGGGAAAGCATTCAAACTGCGCTCCAAATCGATTAATCCATAAAGTAAAACGAGCGGGCTTTTCTTTATTTAGCCCGCTCGTTTTAAGCTTTCAACGCCTTCCCGATCTATGGATTGAGGCGGGCTTTCGAGCCAGTATATTCACGCTCACACGCAAGAATTTTCGACCCTTGCCGCGGACTATTTTTCGCAACTTCCTGTGCTGCGCTTTTACAAAAACGCGCGCATTTCAGGAAATTAGGTTCTCTATTATTAGCTGACATTTGCGGATATTGCTGCGCAAGTGCGGTGCATTCATCTGAAAAAGCCAACAATTCTGTCTCCGTAAACAGGGTTTCGGCTTTGGGCGTTGCCTGCCCATTGTATTTGGATGAAATAGAGGCGGGTAATTCTGAAAAAGATTGATCGCAAACCAACGCATTATTTTTCAATTGTGGATGATTTAAACCCTGCTGCATCATGTCGGCAGCTGTCTTACAAGACATTTTACACCGGTTTAGATTCTTCACCTGATTGGCTTCTTCAGTCGACTTTCGCCAATCAAGCTGACTGGCCTCCAGCGAGCAGAATGTGCTCATAGATTTATATTCATCAACCGATTTCGTCTGACCCATCGCTGCGTTGCAGACAAATAATGCGGCGACACCAAGCGCTAAAAATTTCATTCGCATTTAGATGCATCTCCCCAAAAAAATACCTAAACGAAAATCTATATTCTGCAATTTTCAGCCATGATCAAGACGGAGATTAAATTAAGCGTACAGATTGCTGAACCAGCAAAGACACGCCAAGATTTGTCATGGAATAGAAGGGCCAGTCTTGTTGCGGCGTGGCTCCCAAATCAAGTTTGGGATGACATTTAGATATTTGCCGACCACTCACCCAACACGCTCAACCTGCCAGCCTAACCGACGCCGTCACCCTGACGCACACTGCCAACCGGACATTCAACCTGTCACCCTGACGAAAGTCAGGCTCCACTTGCCAATTTAGTTTGGCTCCTGTGTTCAATTCGTCCCGAGAAATCTCCTGCATCTGATTTGCTTCTGGGGGCGGTGAGGGGTGATGTGTGAACTAACAGCGTTGTTATTCATGACTTTATCCGTTTTTCTGTCACGAATTTGTATTCTAAAATGGCTAAATAGCTGTTATCGAAGATGAAAATAAAAAATTAGGAGTTGGGGGAAATCCGATGAAATTAAAATCGTGCATAGCACTTGGAGCATTCGCGCTTGCAACAACACTTAGCGCATGCGGCGGCGGCGGTGGATCTTCCAGCCCGACGCCTCCTTCACCAAGCGCACCCGCAGTGAACACGCCTCCAAATGCTGATATATCCACGACCAATGTGGTCACGGATGAACGTCAAGAGATTTCCCTTTCCGCCGCAGGATCAAGCGATGCTGACGGAGATAGCCTCACTTATAGCTGGTCGCAAATCGCCGGACCCGACCTTGGCGCAGGCACGCAAACCGGAGACACTTTCACCGCTCAAGTCCCAAAACTCACAGCCGATGAAACCTACACAATCGAGCTTACTGTCTCTGATGGCAAAACTTCAACAACCCAAACAATCGAAATCATCGGCCGCAAAATTGTGCTGACTCCTCTGGCGACAGAGTGGGGCACTGAAGTCAACACGATGATTTTACCAGATAACTTTAGTGATATACAGTTTGCGTTAGAGAGTCGTATTTACGAGCAAGGTTGGCAAAACGGGTTCTACGTTGATGTAATGGTGCCAAATGTTTCCAGCGGAACAAACGATAATTTTTTAGACCTAATTACCTATCGTGATGGCTACCGATATGGTGTCACTCCATTATATCAATTTACAGAGTATATTTCTGAAAAATTAGCATCAGTATCACCCATTAGTTTTGTTCTTGAGATAAGTTTGAGTGGGTTGTCAGCATCCGATCTAGATCTAGTGCTTCTTTCAGAAGAAAAAGATAAATTACAGGTATTTAGAAGGAAAAGTTATTTTAATTCCCAGCTGGATCAGGACGAGATTTACGTCGAAACTGGTAATTTATCGATCGCAAAGCCGTGCTTAGCTTTTGCATCCAATCTCAAATTTAATGATATAACGACTAGCGGAAGTTATGCTGCAACCACGATATTGGTTGGGAGGTCGCAAGGCGGACTCGAAGCGGTTTTAAATGATGCAAACCCTTTGCCTTCCTCCAACGAGGATTTGGACAAACGCGGCCGTTTTAGCTCGAAAATTGTTTTGAATGAAGATGGTAATTTTTGTGATGGCTTTCTGGGCGGTGGAAGTGAAGAATTTGGTGGCGTACAGGCGATGGTTTTCCGTTTTTTCAATGAGGAAACGCAATCAATTGATGTTTATCGTTTAAACGAAGCAGGCACTTCATTAGGTTTTGTGCGTAGCTCTCCAATTTCAATTTCGCCGGAACATCATTACAGTTTGATTGATATTGAATTTTTTGAAGTTCCGACCGAAATTGACTATGCAAATATTGGAGCAATGCTTTTGTCGACTGGATCTTACAAAGGCGATCATAAAGTCGCGATTTTTGAGGAAGATCGTATCGTTGAATTGCTTGATTTACCCGATGGAGCCCCTTCAGATTTAGAATTAATCAATGAGAGCCTGTTTAAAAGTGGGTTGAATAAAAATATTCTGATTATCGGCCCAGATTCACCATATGCGATATATTTTCGGAGTGAATTTGAACAAACTGAAGTGTTTGGAAGTTTTGCGTCTCCAGAATATGTGAATGTTGGTTTCGATAACGACCTTATTAAAAGCACCAATAATGGCGATAGAGATTGGATGCATTTCGCGGTTGGATCGAAATTAAATAAACAAGTAAAATTTTATGATGAACTCAAATAGGCAAATATCACCTAAGCCGCCTCAACAAACTTTTCGACCACCTTTTTCACGCCGGCTTTTTCAAAGTCGACGGTGAGTTTGGTGCCGTCGATTTGTTTGATTTTCCCATAGCCAAATTTGATGTGGAAGACGCGTTGGCCCAGCTTTAGGCCAGAGGCTGCGGCGGGGTCAGATGTGGCGGTGAGGCGGCCTGATGGGTTGATATCCGGCGGGCGTTTTTTCTGGGGCCAATTGCCATATTGGGCTCTGCCATCGGTGGTGTTGCGGGCTGCTTGGGCGCGTTTCCAGCCGGGGCTTTCATAGGTAGAGCCACCAAAGCTTTCATCGCTATCAAATCGGCTCACACCGCCAAATCCTGCGCTATTCATGCCATCGGGCGCAGCCGAATATCCCGTTTCCGAGACGGCATCCACATGTTCAGGCGGCAATTCATCCACAAAACGAGATGGCATCACAGATTGCCAGCGGCCAAAAATCATGCGGTTGGCCACAAAGGATATATAGCAACGCTCCCGCGCGCGCGTAATGCCCACATAGGCAAGGCGGCGCTCTTCTTCCAGAGATTTTATCCCGCCTTCATCAATGGCCCGTTTGGAAGGAAAAACCTCTTCCTCCCAACCCGGCAAAAACACTTGCGGCCATTCCAGCCCTTTGGCCCCGTGCAGTGTCAGGATTTGCACCTGATCATCGGATTCATTGCCCTGTGATGCATCCATCACCAGCTCAACATGCTCCATAAATGCATTCAGGCTTTCAAATTCACCCATAGCCCGCACAAGCTCTTTGAGGTTTTCTAGGCGAGTTTGCGCTTGGGGTGTTTTGTCGGCCTTCAGCATGGCGGTATAGCCGCTCTCATCAAGGATGATTTCCATAATGCGCGGATGCTCCATTTCGCGCGCCTGCGCCCGCCAGCGTTCCAAATCATTCAGGAAAGCGCGAATACCCGTTTGCGCCTTGCCGCGTATCTCATTGCCGCGCAGCATAATCTCGGCGGTCACGGTGAGGGGGCGTTCCATCTCCCGCGCCACAACTTGGATTTTCTGGATTGAGGTTGCCCCAACGCCGCGTTTGGGCTGGTTGACCACGCGCTCAAATGCTAAATCATCATTTTCAGATCGGATCAGCCGCAGATACGCCATCGCATCGCGAATTTCAGCCCGCTCGAAAAAGCGGGGCCCACCAATCACCTTGTAAGGAATGCCCAACATGATGAAGCGTTCCTCAAACAGACGCATCTGCCATGAGGCCCGCACCATAACCGCACATTCCGCATATTTGCGGCCAGATGAGCGCCAGCTTTCAATATCTTCCCCAATCAAGCGCGCCTCAGCTTCGCCATCCCAAAGCCCGCGCACTTTCACCGCGTCGCCGTCTTCGTCTTCGGTGTGCAATGTTTTGCCAAGCCGGTCTTGGTTGGCGGTAATCAAATGCGAGGCACAAGCGAGGATTTTTGCGGTCGATCTATAATTGCGCTCAAGCCGGATCACTTTTGCGCCGGGGAAATCTTTCTCAAATCGCAATATGTTGTCCACTTCCGCGCCGCGCCAACCGTAAATCGACTGATCATCGTCACCAACACAACAGATATTACCCGTTCCTTGCGCAAGAAGTCGTAACCAAAGGTACTGCGCCACGTTAGTATCTTGATACTCATCGACCAGAATATACTTAAAACGCTTGTGATAATCGGCCAAAATATCGGGGCTTTTCTGGAAAATCGCGATACAATGCATCAGCAAATCGCCAAAATCACATGCATTCAAAACCCGCAAACGGTGTTGATATGTCTTATAAATTTCTATGCCGCGCCCATTGGCAAATTCGTGTCCCTCACCAGCAGGCACTTTATCCGGCGTTACAGCGCGGTTTTTCCAGCCATCAATTAGCCCCGCCATAAAGCGCGGAGTCCAACGTTTCGTATCGATGTTTTCCGCTTCAATGATTTGTTTTAAAAGGCGTAATTGGTCATCCGTGTCGATAATGGTGAAATTGCTTTCCAGCCCCACAATCTCTGCATGGCGGCGCAAAATCTTCGACGAAACAGAGTGAAATGTCCCCAACCAGCTTAAAGATTGGGCTTCATCACCAATCAGCTTTTCAGCCCGTTCGCGCATTTCGCGTGCGGCTTTGTTGGTGAAGGTCACGGTCAGTGTTTGGCTGGCCCATGCTTTGCGTTGGTTCAGAATATGCGCCAAGCGTGTTGTTAATACACGGGTTTTTCCTGTTCCTGCACCCGCCAACACCAATAACGCACCGTCGGTTGTTTCCACAGCATCGCGTTGTTCGGCATTTAGCCCGTCCAGATAATCGGCATCTCGCGCAGGCGCACTCGGCGGTCTCGCCATTGCGCGCTGGGAAATGGGTAGATTATCAAAATCGTCTGAATGGCTCATTATCGGCTCTTCACGTCTGGGAAAACTAGTATGCGGTCAACCGTTTAGCGCGCATCTCTGTGGCCCAACGATTCGCATTTTGTTCTATAGTAAACAAGTGGCAGGAATGAGGAAAGGGGCAGTCGGCTTAAAGCTTATTTATCCGCCAATAAGAGATTGGGAACATCCACCAAACTATCTAACGTCACAGCACGTGAGATATCGCTGATATCCTTGTCTGAATGCTCCATTTCCCACACGGTATGATAGGGGATGTGAGCGCCCCAGCCGCCCAATTCTAGCACAGGCAGAATATCAGATGGCAGAGAGTTACCCACCATCAAGAAATTCTCTGGCGCAACTTTATACCGAGATAAAAGCGCACCATATGTCTGCACATCCTTATTGCTGACAACTTCCAATCCATCAAAGAAATGGGTCAATCCAGAGCGTGCAAATTTGGCTTCCTGATGGAAGAGATCACCTTTTGTAATAACGATGATTTTATAACTTGGGCGCAGTAATTCTAATGCTTCAATCACAGAATCGAGAATGTCGATTGAGCCAGACATCATCTCCTTGCCAAGATCAATGATTTGCTGAATACCCTCGGCTTTGATCTGGCCATTGGTGATTTCAATTGCAGTTTCAATCAGGGAAAGCGTGTAGCCCTTTACACCAAAACCAAATATTTTTAGGTTCTTGCGTTCTGTTTTTAGAAGAATGTCACCCATGTTTTCCAAGTCGCAATAAGCGCTCAGAATGGTGCGGTATTTTTCTTCGGTAAGATTGTAATTGCCGATATCATGCCAAAGCGTGTCATCTCCATCTATACCGATCAGATCAAAGCTTGCATCTGCAATATTGAGGGATGAGTCTGGCATATTGGCTCCGTTTCAAAACTCAGATCAATAACTCTGGCGCATCCGCATTTTAACCTGACGCTCAAAGATACCGCCGCCACGAGATTGCACCAGCACTGTGGCCAAAGACACAGATATCAGACAGGCGGCAGCGGTTTCGTAGGAAGAGGTTAATTCAAACACAATCAGGGTGGTTGAAACAGGGGCACCCAAGACCGCGCCCGAAACTGCGCCCATACCCACAATTGTGAAAAAGGCCATACCCGTTTCAGTGTCACCTGTGATCCAGCCATAAAAAGCCCCAAAGGCTCCGCCCAGCATTGCGCCCACATAAATCGACGGCGAGAAAACACCGCTACCAAATCTGGCACCTAGACAAATTGCCGTCGCGGCCATTTTGGCAAACACCAGAATTAGCATAAATAGTGCACCATAACTTCCGGCGAGCGCGGCGGCTGTACTTTCATACCCAACCCCCAAAATTTGTGGGAAGGCAGTCGCAAATAAACCTATAGCAAGTCCACCCAAAGGCGGCAGTAACCACACAGGAAGTCGTAAGTGTTTGGCAAATTGTTCGCCAGTTTCTGGTGCTTTTGACCACAGCCAGATCATAATTAGGGCAAGACCAGCAGCAAGTAATCCCATGAAAGGCGTCCCTAAAAAGAGAGCCGCATCTGGGTTTTCTATGATGTTTGCAACGAAAATTGGCTCGTTTCCAAAGCTGTCTCTGGCTAGCAATGCAGCAACTACAGATGCCACAGAAACAGGGCCGATATCCACAGTTCTATAGCGTTGTAAAATGACTTCCCGCGCAAACAAAACACCCGCTAAAGGCGCATGAAAAGAAGCCGAAACCGCAGCTGCTGCCCCACACCCAATCAGTGTGCGAACATTGCGCATATCTAGGTTTAACCAAACTGTTCCAGCGCGTGCAAGCATGGCCCCCATATGCACGGCAGGGCCTTCTCGACCTGCTGATGCACCAGAGCCTAGCGCAATGGCAGAGATCGCAACCGAAAGCAGACCTTCTTTAAAATTTAAGCCGGTTTTTTCGATACGTTTGGGAAAACGGCGGGCTTTGATGACATCTGCAATGCCATAGGCTCGCGGGTCATCTCCCCACCCTAGCTTGCTACCAATCCACAATAAAATCCCAACTAAACAACCACCTGTCACCGGCGCAGCAATAATTTGCCATAGGGGAAGACTAGCAGCAGCTGTCGCTAGATTTTCATGTTTTGCACTGAAGAAAAAGAATTCTCCTGCCATGATCACTCGGCGCAAACCGATCACCGCAAGCCCTACCACAATGCCGATAACGGCAGCGACAACCCACATTTCAAGCGCGATCGGCCACAGCTTTGATGCCGTCGATGTTTGTTTATTTAGGAGTTTTCTGGCGGGTGAGAATAAACGTTTCATGCTTCTTGTTAGACACACCCAAATGGCGTTGCGTCAACCGCTTGTAGAGAGTGAGATCGGGAAATTTAGTTATAGAGCATTATATTTGGCGATTAATATGTAATACTGATCGGGTCGTGGTTAAAATGTGGGATAGAAATTATGGCATCACAAGATCAATACTTAGAAACAATGATACAGAATATGCCTGATAAAACAGGTAAGTCATTGGAAGAATGGTTTTCCGTTTTAGCTCAATCAAATCTATCCAAACATGGCGAGTTGATGAAAATTCTGAAGGCAGACCATGGGGTGACTCATGGTTTTGCAAACACGATTGTGCATCTATTCCGTCAAAAATCCGAACCACAGGAAGAAGACCCAATTTCCGCCCAATATGGAGGTGCTAAAGCGGCACTTTTTCCAATTTACGAGACTATCATTTCAATAGTTCAAAAATATGGAGATGATGTCGAAATTGCACCTAAGAAGGCGTATGTGAGTTTGCGTCGATCCAAACAGTTTGCATTGGTCCAGCCAAGTACAAAATCACGTGTTGATCTAGGGATATCTTTAAAGGGACAAGCTGGGGAAGGTAAATTGGAAGCTGCTAAAAACCCTGCTGGCATGGTGAGCCATAATATCAAATTGATGTCAGTAGACGACATTGATGAGGAAGTAGAAAAATGGCTTCAGCTCGCTTATGACAATGCCTAAGCGAGCTGAAGAATTTTTGTGCTAAGCCAATGTTTTTAGAGAGTCTTTATCGAAAGGCTTAAAGTCTTCCAGACGGCCTTCTTTGACCTTGGTTGCCCATTCAGGGTCGGTAAGTAGAGCGCGGCCAACTGCAACCATGTCAAACTCTTCGCGTTCTAACCGTTCGATCAGATTTTCTATGTTGCTTTCACCCGTTGCTTCCTGTCCACCAAACGTTGAAAGGAAGTCATTATCGAGACAAACAGAGCCAACAGTGATGGAAGGTATCCCTGTCAGTTTCTTACACCAACCTGCTAAGTTGAGGCCTTTTTCTCCATCAATATCAGCAAATTCTGGTTCCCAGAAGCGACGTTGACTTGCGTGAAGAACGTCAACACCTGCATCCACCAAAGCACCAAGGAATGGCTCTAATTCGGTTGGATTGTGAGCAAGTTTGTCTTTATAGGCATAGGGTTTAAATTGAGACCAGCGGAAGATGATTGGTGTATCATCGCCCACAGCTGCGCGCACTTGCTGGATAACTTCTTTAGCAAATTGCGTGCGGCCAACAAGGTCTCCGCCATATTTATCAGTACGTTTGTTTGTCTTATCCCAGAAGAAATCATCGATGAGATAACCGTGTGCACCGTGAATTTCGACAGTGTCAAAGCCAAGTTTCATGGCATCACGGGCCGCATCTGCATAGGCGGCAACCATATCGGCGATGTCTTCTTCTGTTGGTGTGTAATTTAGATCTTTACCATCGAAAGTGACACCTGATGGACTGTCGGTGTTTGCGTCTGGAAAGTGTCCGCTACCTTCAGCGCGAGCTGCACCCTGATGCCAGATTTGAGGTGCGATTTTTCCGCCAGCAGCATGCACATCGTCAACTACTGTTTTCCAGCCCGCCAGAGGTTTATCTCCCCAGAAAAGCGGGTAGTTCTCGTTTTCGCCTGCGGATTCACGGCGGATAAGCGTGCCTTCTGTGACGATTAATCCAACATCTGCCGCAGCACGACGGGCATAATAATCAGCCACATTTTGACCTGGAATACCCTTGGGACTGAATGCCCGAGTCATTGGTGCCATTACGATCCGGTTGGGAAGGTCCAGCCCTTTAATTTTGATCGGACGAAATAGCGAAGAAGTATCAGTCATACAAAAATTTCCTTGCAATGTTTGTTCTTAGCTGGGGCTGTAGAGAAAGCGTTCAAGTTTCATTCAGTGAATAGACTTTATTATTCATACTTATAGCGTGGCATAATCTCGACCCAATTTGATTCCATGCTTAGATTGTTGCCGCTAGGGAATTGCAATAAGGTGATAGAAACATATTTTTAAGGTGTTGGTTATGCAGAGATTTTCGATGAAATATGTTGGCGTGATTCTCTCCACCGCATTCTTGAGCAATTGTGCCTCACCCGGCCTTGAATATGTTGTTTCAGAACCCGCATACAATACAGAAGCTGCCAAATTACGTGATGTCGCGATTATGGGTTTTTCTGGCCCTCATGGTCACGCTTTTACGACCAGTCTGGACGGCTTGCTGAGAAATACAAGTTTTGAAGGTTATCCTTGGTTTTCGGTCTCTCCTTATAGCAGCTACGATAATGGATGGGGTGGCACAGTTGGGCAGGCCGTGCGCATGGGTGAAGATCTTGGTGTTACAGGTGTCTGGTTTGGAGATGTCGACGCATATAGTTCATTCTCGCCGCCATACTATGAGCAAAGATCAAAATGTGTGGAATGGGATGGTCCCTTCGATTGCGAAGCGCGTGTGACCTATGAAGTTGAGTGTTTTGATATCCGCGCTGAAATTCATGTTCATGCGCTTTTAGCGAATGTAGAAAACGGAAATATCGTCGCTGATGAGCGTTTGAGTGATCAGGATAGTGATCGCGTTTGCCGCGAAACATATTATTATGACAAGCTGGGAAACAAGTCTGGGAACCGGAGAGACGGCGCGCCTATAGATCGTCGCCATATGGGACCGCGTCATTCTGGATTAGGTGCATTTGGCTTTGATTATTGGGAGCATGAAGATAGAGGCCGGCGTATGGAGCGTCGTCTTGTTGCGCAGCAAGCATCGCGTTTGCGGCGGGTGATCGCGCCGTTTGAGCGTACAGCCAAAGCTCGCTTAATGGATACACCGACATTGCCATACACTGAACTCGTCAACGGGTTTGAGAGCGCTTTGTCTGCGGCCAAAGCTGGAAATAACATGGCCTCATGTCGCCAATTTGAAGATATGGTGAGCCAATTTCCAGATGAGCCAGCTTTGAATTTTAATCTTGGTGCTTGTGCGGAAATGTTTGGAGAACTCGCAGAAGCAAGCGAGCTTTATCAACGCGCTGAAGATTTGGCTGGGCCAATGCCAAACGAAGACTTTTTGAAATTATCACAAGGCGCATTTCAAAGATTGAATGAATTGCGCAATAGTCAGGCCTATCTCACACAGCAGTTGATCGAAAGCGGTGAGATTGCACCTGTAGAATCAGAACAGGATGGCATGGAAAGGCTAGAAGATGGCCTGCCAGCGGGTTGAGTATAAACCCTTAGATTGTATTGTTAGTCGTCAAGCCGTTTGTTTTCTAGCTCTTTTTTAGACTTTTCATCGCTTGCTTTTGATAGGTTTTTCTCGGCTTTCGTCGCGCCAAATAGAACACGATTCTCTTTAGCTTGCTGTTTTTGAGCGGCTTTAGCTTTTTCTTTGCGGTATTTATTAAGGCTGATTGGTTCGACCATTTACAACTCTGAATATATTTGGTGTGATTTGCACTTGCAGTGTGCAAGCGGAGTTGGGGAATGCCAAGTGAAAAATCAAAAAATAATTTTGTTCCTGAGTTTGGACCCAATGGCGCGGTTATGAATAGTCCGCATATGACGGATGAAGTGCGAGATAAAATCAAAAAACCATGGTTCGGCCAAAAGTTTGTTGAAGGGCGTACTTTTTTTGTACAGATATTTATTGCTATTATGTTTACAAAATACGGCTATGAAATCGCAAAGCGCTACCCAAATGTGAGCGAAGAGCAGGCCGATTTTCTTTGGTTTGCTGCGTTGGTAATTATGACATTGTTTGGCGCTGCAGAGTTTTGCTGGCGGCGCTTCGTGCGTAACAAAAAACGCGCAAACCAAGAATGATTTGCGCGTTCGTTTTTATTTAGCTTGCTACTTTCTTAGCCGTTTTTCTGACGCCAACGCTCCATTGCAGCCGAAATCGCGAATGTTTCGCGGTATTTTGGGCTTCCCGAGGGACGTGGTGCGCCTTCAGAAACGAGTGCCATGATGTCTGCGAGCTTGTTGTGCGCAGCGCCAGATTGGCCTGCACCAATATAAGCGTGCAATTCTACTAGAGCATCCGAAAGTGTATCGTGGGCACGAATGACGAAATAGGGTTCGTCTTGTGCAAGATCATCATAGCAGTCAAATTGTGATTTATTGGCTTTTGAGCCGATAGGGGCTTCAGTCATGTTGGTCTCTCTTTTCCAAAAGGAATCGGTTTGAGATCAGTCTAGGCTGAAACCCGCAAAATGTTCAGTGCAAAAATTAAGCTTCTATAGCTTCAAATAGGGTTGTCATAGCGTCATCCACAAGATTTGCGGGTGCTGAAACCGCTTCCATACGCCCTTGGGCTTGAGTGAGGGTTTCATCAGCGAAAATACGCGCCAAAATGACGGCTTTTTCTTTGAAGCTATCGTCTGCTTCGATTGAACCTATAGCTGCCTGAGCGAGCAGATGACCGCCTATAACATCGCCGGCCAGGCGCAAATAGGCCGTAGCACCAGCAAGGGCTGTGGAGCGGTTGGAAGCCATATTGGTGAGCATCCATTCTGTGGCTTCTTCTAACGCTCCAGCAGCTGTGTAGAGGCGGTTTGCAACGATAGCTAAATGGCCATTTCCAGTGGTGGAGGCATCTGCAATTGTCTTGCGGATTTCGGCAATCATGGCTGTCATGCCTGCACCTTTGTCAGATGCGAGTTTGCGGCCAACAAGGTCCATCGCTTGAATACCATTTGTGCCTTCATAAATGGGATTAATACGTGCATCCAGCATGATTTGAGCAGCGTCTGTTTCATTCATAAAGCCCATGCCGCCATAGACTTGCACAGCTTGGTTTGCCATTTCACATCCGCGATCTGTGGCCCATGCTTTTGCGATGGGGACAAGTAAGTCTTCACGTTGTTTAAATTTAGCTTTGCTCGCGTCATCTGTGGAATGTTCGGCGAGATCAGATGCGCCTGCTGCGGCGTATACAATTGCTCGTGCAGCTTGGGTTGTCGCGGCCATAGAGACGAGCGTGCGTTTAATGTCAGGATGGTGGATGATGGCTGCATCGCCCTGAACACCTGGCGCTGAACCTTGCTTGCGATCACGTGCATAAGCATTGGCTGCTTGCATGGCGGATTCACAAACGGCAACACCTTGAAGGCCAACTTGCAGGCGGGCTGCATTCATCATGATGAACATAGCGGCGAGGCCTTTGTTTTCTTCGCCAATCAGCCAACCTTTTGCGCCATTATATTCCATGACACATGTTGGAGAGGCATGAATTCCGATTTTTTCTTCCAGTCCAATACATTGATAAGTGTTGCGATCGCCCAATGAACCATCGTCGTTGACGAAGAATTTTGGCACAAGAAACAGTGAGATACCGCGTGAGCCTTCTGGTGAATCGGGTGTGCGAGCAAGAACTAGCTGGATGATATTATCGGTGACATCATGCTCACCCCATGTGATGAAAATCTTCTGGCCTGTAATCGAAAATGAACCGTCATCATTGGGAATAGCTTTGGATTTTAATGCACCAACATCCGATCCTGCTGAGGCTTCGGTCAGGTTCATAGCACCTGTCCATTCCCCTGAAATTAGCTTTTCAAGATAGGTGGATTTCTGCTCGTCTGTGCCTTTGACCAAGAGGGCTTCGATGGAGCCAAATGTCAGCATTGGATTTAGGCCAAAAGCTGGGTTGGCACCTTGGATCATTTCCATCACAGCGATCGCAAGAGATTTAGGAAGGGCTTGCCCGCCAAATTCTTCAGGGAAAGGAAGGCCAATCCAACCGCCTTCAGCGAAGGTTTTATAGGCATCAGCAAATCCAGGGGCTGAGGTGACAACACCGTCTTTTAGGGAGGCACCATTTTGGTGACCTGTTGGATTTAGGGGTGAGAGAATACCAGAAGCGAGTTTGTTGGCTTCTTCCAGAACGGGTGCAATCAGGTCGCTATCATAGTTTTCAAATGCACCAGTTGCGCCTGCAGCATCAATGTCTGCGTTGAATTTTAAGGCATTTTTGATTGCTCCCAACGGGGCGGAATACGGCATTCAATTCTCCACAATAGATGCGCACTTTTGTGCTTATCTCTAATTACGATATTAACTTAAAATCCGAAGATTTTACATCAATTTAGTAGACAATACACCGGCTAAACACTTAGAGAAAGAGAGGCAGGAATTGCGCCTTCATGTTCTAATAGCCAGCGCTTTTTATCTACGCCTCCAGCATATCCTGTCAGTTTTCCGTTTGTGCCAATGACGCGGTGACAGGGCACGACAATACCAATAGGATTTGCACCATTGGCCAAACCAACAGCACGCACAGCTTTAGGGTTTCCTATCTGTTTGGCAAGATCACCATAGGTAAGGGTTTGGCCGTGTGGAATTGTGCGCAAGGCAGTCCATACTTTCTGTTGAAATAATGTGCCGCCAGTTGCGGTTTTGATATGATTTAGTGCTGACAAATTGCCAGCAAAATAGTCAATCAGTGCCGAAGCTGTCGTAGATGGCTGGTCATTCTGTGCTAAATTAAGTGTGAAGCCATTTTCACCATAATGACGCACGAGAAGTTTTTGGCATCTCGCGTCAAAATCTTCCCATTCAACTGCGCGCAGATTTTCGGCTTCATCAATGATGAGAGAAAGGTGCCCAAAAGGACCGTCTATAATTTCTTTAAAAAGCGTCAGCATCATGTTTCACCATTTTGGAATCTGGCTCTAGCTTATCGCGAGTCTGTGAATTTTCACTCGCGGTTTTCGGACGTGGTTGATGTTTTGTCATTGAGGGCCGAAAACCGCTAGACGATTTTAAGCCCAAACGTCATGGTCAGTTTATGGAATTAGATCACTCAGCTTGCTATCGTGCGGTCTCTATGCGCGACACACGTTTTGACGGTAGGTTTTTTACTGCTGTTAAGACGACAGGAATTTATTGTCGGCCTGTTTGTCCGGCGCGCACGCCATTGGCGGATAATGTCGACTTTTATCCCAGCGCAGCAGCCGCGCAGGAGGCAGGGTTTCGGCCATGTTTAAGGTGTCGTCCTGAAACAGCACCTGACCTTGGCGCATGGAAGGGGACATCAAATACTGTTTCGCGTGCGCTGAGTATGATTGAGCTTGGTGTTTTAGATGAGGGTAGTGTTGAAGATCTTGCGGATAGATTGGGCGTTGGCGATCGGCATTTGCGCCGGTTATTCTCCCAGCATTTAGGGGCATCTCCTATTTCCGTGGCGCAGACGCGGCGGGTTTTGCTGGCAAAGCAATTGATACGAGATACGAATTTATCCCTCGCGCAAGTGGCGCTGGCGTCTGGCTTTGGGAGTATTCGCCGCTTTAACGAAACTTTTGCCGCGCTTTATGATCGCCCGCCTAGTGAAATGCGCCGTAATGAAAAAGCTCAAGCTGTGCAAGACGCGGCGGCGGGTGATGTGGTTGTGCAGCTAAATTACCGCGCGCCCTATGACTGGCCTGCCATGCTGGGATATTTTTCAGCGCGTGCCATTGATGGCATGGAGGTGGTTGTTGATGGTAAATATGCGCGCACGATTTCGGTGGGCGATAATGTTGGCATTGTGGTGATATCCCATTTTGAAGGCAAATTGGGCGGCAAGATTGAGGCAAGGATTAATTATCCGGTGCTATCTGATTTGCCGCAAATTATTGCCCGTATCAGGCGTTTGCTTGATCTTGCCATTGATCCTGAATTAGTGGCTGAGCACCTTTCAAAAGATAAATTGCTGGCTCCCATTATTGCGAAAAGGGCGGGACTGCGCGCACCGGGGGCATGGGATGGATTTGAGCTGGCGATGCGTGCAATTCTTGGTCAACAGATTACGATTGAGGCTGCCCGCAGACTGGGGAGTATGTTGGTGCGTGATTATGGTGAGCGTATAGAAAATAATGGCGGATATAGCCAACTAACCCATGTTTTTCCTACAGCTAAAAAATTAAGTGAGACTGATTTATCCCATCTTAAAATGCCGCGTGCGCGTTCTGGTGCATTGATGGCAATGGCGCAAGCTGTTGTGAATGATCCAGACCTGTTTTCAATTCGAGCCAGCTTGGAGGAAACGATCAAATCACTCACGGCGCTAAAAGGTATTGGTGATTGGACCGCGCAATATATTGCCATGCGGGCGATGCAAGAAGCTGATGCTTTTCCCACAGCGGATGCGGCACTTATCAACGCTTATGAAAAACTGACAGGTGAGCGCGTGAAGCCAAAACAATTGCAAGACATTGCGCAAAAATGGCGACCTTGGCGCGCCTATGCCACGCAGTATTTATGGTCGAGTTTAGCCGATTGATTAGGTTTTAGTTTTTGCGCATTAGGCGCTGAATTTCATTGGCGTGGTGGCGTAAGCTCACTAAGAATTCACCAACTTCTAACCTAAACTCGCTCGTTTCAAGCTTGAGCAAGCTGCGCTCAGTCCAGCCATTTTCTGGGCAGAGGCGGTCCATGTATTTATTGTATTTTTCAGTTTCCAGTGCGGTAAGCGGTAGGCGACTGGCTGTTTGCAATAGCAGTATTAATTCATGCACGATGAGCATGCCGCGAAAAGAATCCATAATGTCAGGCAAAAGCGCTGGGTCATCTATCCATGATTTACCCTTGTAGATTTCCTGCATCAAACGTTGACCCGCACCGTGGCAATCATAAGCGGCGCACCCGCCAAAACCGTCTTGTTTGAGCGTTGTGTGGATTTTGCATTTGCCGCAATTGCTGCCCGCTGTTTCCAGATTTACGCATGTTTCCCCAGCCTCTTTGTCGATGGCGAATTCATCTGATTTATCAAATGCAAATACCACGCAGCAAAGCGCCGCGCATTTGGAACAATCAGCTTCAAGTGAGGGGATGGTGGGCATGAGGATTGCTCGACTTTTATTGAATTTGTGATGTTCAAACAAAATCAGACCAGAACTGCAATCCTCATGCTGTGATTAATTATTCTTATCCAACAGTTTTGAGGTCATTTAGCGAGCCGGTTGCTCACCTATTTTTTTGCATACCAGCCATAGGCCATGAAATTCTGGAAAAATTGTACGGGCAGATTAAACCCTGCTTGTTTGATCATACTTTCTGTTGCTTGAGGTGAAATAACACTGAGGATATTGCGCAAGGTATTTGGCAAATTTTCCAGCGATTCAGGGGTGGCACCCATAAGTTTTTGTATTTGCCCCCAATTTTCAAGCATGGCAGGAAATTGTTCAGATTCTAGATCATAGCTGATCTCGGTGGAGATGAAATATGCATCTGGTTTCAATAAGTTGTAGATTTTTTTATAATATGATGTGCGCGCATCTGGCGGGATAAAGTGGGCGACCATAATGCTGAGCACGGCATCGAATGCATTTACATCTTCTATGTCTTCGACATATCCATGGATGAACTCACATCTATCCAACAAGTTTTCTTGCTCTAATCTTTTGCGGCAGACATCCAGCATGGATTTGGAAGGATCAAGCGCAACAAATCGCCATTGAGGATGGATGCGAGATAGAGCCAGAATTTCAGCGCCCGTGCCTGCACCCACGCAAAGAATACGCGCTTGGTCAGGAAGCTTGTTCAACACAAGATTGATGAGGAAATGGATGTCCTGTTGTATTATCTTGAGCTTACTGTTTCTTTCATCATATGCCTGCGCCATGTCAGCATTGAAAAAGTCTGTGATTGGGGGCGATTGTGCGTTGTCCGTCATGTTATGTCTTTCGTGAAACAGAAAAATCTACAGCTAATAGAAATCAATTTAGATATGTTATAACATAACAATTGATGAGTTTAAACTGGTTTTGACGCGATGGAGGAAGGTGTTTTGTGAAATGCATGGCATAAAAAAGCCGTTCCTCTGGGGCGGAGAAACGGCTTTTTCGTCATGGATTGGGAGATCCATGCGGGGGGATTTAATTGGGGTTTGACGGTTTTAGATTGCCAAAACTAAAGCTTGACTGACCAGCCGATTGCACCAAATCTTTGCGGGGTGGTTTGTTCTTCAAATTGCTTTGAGCGTTCAACATAGGTGAGGCTGATCTGGTTTCTGCCCCATTGCAGGACGAGGCCAGCTTGTAAATCATGGACGAGGCGTTCCGTGTGGATGGAGCGCGTGTCAGTGTCGTCAAACAGGCTGCCATCTAGGATGTAATCATGGGCGACATAGCGTGCCTCTGCGCCTCCAAAAACATACCAGCTAAAATCATCATCCGGTTCGAAATATCCAGCACCGGCAAGTGAAGGGCGGATACGGGGCGGGCCATAGTCGTTTTTTAGGTCATTCCCAAAACGCGCAGTTAATCCAGCGCGCGCATTGGTGTTGAGTGTTCCCAGAGTGAAACCTGCATTGGGGACAAGGTCGACGCCATAGTCAGAATTTCCAAAGTTTGCGAGCGCACGATATCTGCGATCATAAACTAGGTCAGCTCCAAATTGTTCGCCGACTTGGTTTTCCCAGCCCAGAGGAAGGTCGTCGCTGATGAGGCTGTGAAATTCTTCTTGAAGCCATTCACCACCGGCTGATTTTCCAACTTGGCCTAAACGAATTGATACCTGATCAATTGCGTTTTCAGTCTCGATGAGTGAGGTCGCTTCAAGATATAAATATCCTGCATAGGGATGTTGGTCGGGAATGAACTGCGTTTCGCTGATATCACGGGGTGTGAAAACAGAATGTCCCACAGCAAACCCACGGCGTATGGTGGCTTCTTCGCCTTCTTTGGTGAATAAGTTTGCAAGCGCACTATCCACCCATTGGGCATCTTTGGGGGCTGATAAATATCCAAGGCGGAAACCATTTGTGTAGTTTCGGTCTTGATCACCAAACCAGTCATTTTCCAGAACGAAATTAAATGTGCCTCGATTGTCTTTCGCGGGAGAAGTTTCAGCCTCTTGAGCTATCGCAGGCATAGCGATTAGGACGCTTGCACTGGCAAGCACGGGCATTGAAATTCTGGACATGTTTTCCCCTTGAAAATTAGGTGTCGTTTCATGTTTTAAACGATTAAGGGGGCGTTTTGTTCCAATGCATGGCGTAAAAATAACAAAAGCCGCTCCTCTGGAAAAGAGAAGCGGCTTTGACTTTAAGTGCTAAAGGCTTAGTTATTTCGGTGTCGGGCCAATCATTTTGGCTGGGACGACGATGGCATCGAAGTCTTCTTCGGAGATACCCAAAGCAAGTGCTTCGATTTTCAAAGTCGTGCCGTTTTTGTGCGCGTTTTTGGCAACTTTCGCAGCAAGGTCGTAACCGTATTTCTCTTTTAGTGGTGTCACCAACATGAGAGAGTTTTCGAGACCTTTTTTGATGTTGTCCAAACGCGGCTCAATGCCGACTACACAATTGTCTGTGAAGGAGATAGCCGCGTCTGATAGCAATTTCACTGATTGCAAGAAGTTGTATGCCATCATCGGGTTAAACACGTTTAGCTCAAAATGGCCTTGAGAGCCTGCAAAAGAAATTGCTGAGTTGTTGCCGTGAATGTGTGCACATACTTGCGTGAGCGCTTCACACTGTGTTGGGTTCACTTTACCCGGCATGATGGAAGAACCTGGCTCGTTTTCTGGCAAGGCTAATTCACCCAAACCAGAACGCGGCCCAGAACCTAAGAAGCGAATGTCGTTGGCGATTTTAAAGCAAGACATGGCCACAGTTGTGATTGCGCCATGGGCAAACACCATTGCGTCATGCGCTGCAAGGCTTTCAAATTTGTTTGGCGCTGTTTTAAACGGCAAGCCTGTGATTTGTGCGATTTTGTCAGCGACTAATTCTGCAAAGCCTTCAGGACAGGCTAGTCCAGTTCCCACGGCTGTTCCACCTTGTGCAAGCTCTAGGAGTGCAGGTTGAGTTTGCTTGATGCGCTCAATGCCGTTTTCAACTTGTTTGGCGTAACCAGAAAACTCTTGGCCCAATGTGATTGGTGTCGCGTCTTGTGTGTGTGTGCGACCGATTTTGATAATGTCTTTATATTCTTGGGCTTTATCGTTTAGCGCGTTGTAGAGTTTTGTTAGCGCCGGAAGTAATGTGTGTTCAATCTCTACAGAGCAAGCAATGTGCATGGCTGTTGGGAATGTGTCGTTTGACGACTGAGACATGTTGCAGTGATCATTTGGGTGAACGGGTGTTTTTGAACCCATTTCGCCGCCAAGAATTTCAATGGCGCGGTTTGAGATCACTTCATTGGCGTTCATGTTGGACTGTGTACCAGATCCAGTTTGCCAGACGACAAGCGGGAAGTGATCGTTGAGTTTGCCTTCAATCACTTCATTAGCGGCTTGAACGATGACTTTACCCAAGTCTTTGTCCATTTTTCCAAGCGCCATGTTTGCTTCTGCACAGCCGCGTTTAACAACACCAAGCGCTGTGATGATGGGTTGAGGTTGTTGTTCCCAACCGATTTTGAAATTACCCAATGAGCGTTGTGCCTGAGCACCCCAATATTTTGACGCATCAACGTCGATTGGGCCAAAAGTATCTGTTTCGCTGCGTGTTGTTTTATCGCTCATTTGGGGCTGTCCTCGAATGTATATTTTGCGCACGGGGAGTGCGTGGCTGTTTTATGCGATATGGATTAAGCCAATGCGCGTAAAGGATCAACTAGCAAGACCAAGCCAGATATTGTTCTTTGGTTTTAGGTGGTACTCAATATCTAAGCATGTGCTAAAATATTCGCTATGCGATAAGCGACTTAAACGAATATGGATGTGGAGGGATGAATGGCAAAAGCTGAGTATAAGTCCCGATTAAAAGCATGGCGCACGCATGGTTTCTTAAAATCGCGTGAGCCTTTTTCCAACAAAGATCGTGAGAAGTTGCATAGCTTTTCCAATGTTGAATTGGCAGCGGCGGCGCGCAATAACGACCATTCCGAACAAGGCCGTAAAGCTGCAGCGGATCGGTTGCTGGCGATGGGCGGACAGATTTCTGATGCGGATATCATTGTCCCCGGTTTTGTGAAAACGACAAAATTATCCAAGCTGAAAAAAGTGTTTTTTGGAATGAAGCGCGCAATCCGTTTGTGGGCGGGCTGGATGATGTTGCTTAGCATTATCTGTGCATTTGGGGCGATTATTTATAGCGTTGAACATGAAGATACAGCTTTGCAACAAGCAAAAGAGGCCGGCCTTATAACGGCGGAAGAATTTTATAACGCTGATCGTGACTTAACAGATGAAGAATTTGAGGCGGCGCGCGCGCTTGGTTCCATGCGGATTGATGCGTTTCAATCGCAAAATTCTCTGCGTGATTATTTGTTGATTAAAGCAGAAACGACACCAGCCGGACAAAAAATGATGTGGGGTGAGAGAGTGGGGTATGCGGCTATCACCGTCCTGACAATCTCAACATTGGTTTGGTTTGTATTTGTTGTGTTTCGGGGGCAACCGGCGCGGATTTTATTGCTGCGCAAATTCAATGATAAGAAGGTTTCAAAATCATTGTCTCACGTTATTTCCAGTCACATTACGCCCTTTGGGCATACGACAACTTTATCTGATAAATTCTTCAAGAAATCTGCATGGTCTTGGCTGTTGGATATCATACCGCGCCATTGGGCATTGATACCGATCACGCCGGTCTGGATGATTATTCGCATATTCTTTCGTCAGTTTAACCGCGCCAAATGGGGGCCAGTTTGGGTGGGTTCAGCACGCAATTATCGATGTTTGGCAAAGCGTTTGCGGGATCGAATTCCATTGAATTTCATTGTTTCCTGTTCGTCCAATAAAGAAGCTTTCATGGTGCGCACGCATGATAATTGGTGGCAGGAAGTGATCAAAATGATCATGAATTCATCGGATGTCATCGTCGTAGATTTATCGAA
Source organism: Hirschia sp. (assembly GCF_058892565.1). NCBI lineage: Bacteria > Pseudomonadati > Pseudomonadota > Alphaproteobacteria > Hyphomonadales > Hyphomonadaceae > Hirschia > Hirschia sp. The sequence continues at coordinate 204,370 of NZ_JBZXVU010000008.1, forward strand.
TGTGACTGCGGGTACGGAATGGGAATTGGAAAGATTAGACGCAACCCATATGTGGCAACGGTCTGTTTTTATTGCCCATGAAGATACGCGGGAAAAAGCATTAGCGTCTATTCAGGCCTATGAATGGCGCAAGGACGTTCAGCTATTTACCTATGATCGCGTCGGTGAATTAGGCCAAGATGCCAAAACGCAATTTCGCGAAGCTATGCTGACCCGCATTGGCCAGACAGCTGAGACTTAGAAGGCATAGTCGTTTCGTGTTTGTGCACTGGGTGAAGCTAAGAGCTTAACTTATGTCAGGAATGTTCTGTGTTGGTGATGATGTCTGTGGTGACTGAATTTGCGATAAAGCAATGCTCATGTGCGGCGTGGTGGAGCTGATCTATCTGTGCAGGAGATGGTTTTTCGCCCTCATAGGTGACGACAGGATTGAGCGTGACCTTCGTCACAGCCATGCGGCCCGCTGCATTTTTACCCAATTCACCAACGGCTTTGTCGGTGTAGCTGTTGACCACAAAGCCAGCATCGCGAGCCATGTGGAGATAAAAGAGCATATGGCAGCTGGATAGAGAGGCAATGAAGCCTTCTTCAGGGTCTATATTTTCTTCTACGGAATAGGGCAAAGGCACGATATGAGGAGATGCAGAAGCAGGCACTTTCAGGCCGCCATCAAATTCCCATTCATGGGCACGTGAATGCTTGTTGGCTTTGAAGTCAGCGTTGTCACGGGACCATGTGATTGTTGCGAAATGCTTTGCCATTGTCAGTTCTCCAATAAAAAAGCAGGTATCGAATGTGTATCAATACCTGCTTTAAAATTTTAGCGATAGAATAGCGCTTATTTCTTGTCGTAAATCGCTTCTTTTTTGAAGTGTTTGGCAAGAAGGTAGTAAACCACGGCGCGGAATTTGTTGCGCTCTGATTTGCCGTATTTTTCGATGACTGCGTCAATCGCTGTGTCTAGCTCTGGGCTGTCTTTTAGGCCAAGCTTCTTAATCAAGAAGTTGTTCTTTACAGTTTCAAGCTCTTTTTTGTCAGTGGCTGACACAGTTGAAGAGTCTTTGTTGTAGATTGAAGGACCACAACCGATTGTCACCTTTGTTAGGAAATCCATGTCAGGTGTTTCACCGCATTTTTCTTTAAGGTCAGCGGCATATTTGGCAATGAGATCGTCGCGTTTGCTCATAATTTTCCCCTCCAAAGTGGAATCAAATTGCGATTAACCAAGACTTTCAATGAATTTGAAGCAATTGGCAACTCTCTGATGCAGTCGTAATGTCAATCAGGGATAGGCCAATAGGACGCAGGGTTGTGCTAGTAAAGGCGGCGCGCTTTGACCCGTATAGGTTGGGGTTCTGGTGGCGGTGTGAGCAGGCCTTCGAGGAAAGCTGCGAGATCAGGCATTTTAGGGCCGCGCCCAGGTTTGTCATCATCATCGTCATCTTTGCCAAATTTGCTCATAATGGCGATGCCCATTTGGACAGATCCGAAGGTTAGGCCAAGGAAAAATGTCAATATAAACAAAGCAACCCATTTGTCTTGAGAAGCAAATATGAGTGTTCTCAGGTTTGCAATATCGAAAGCTAAAAGCATGGCAACAAAGAAGATGCTGAAAGCAAAACCTGACAAAGCTTTCCCTGCTAACATGCGCAAATATTTGGCTGTTTTGTCTGCCTTAGCGGCATGAGCTTGAAGTGGCTCTGAAGGGGATTTTTCATCTACCATGATATTAATATAGGCTGGCTTTCAAATATTCCAATATGGCTAAGGGATAAGTGTGACATTTAACCACTTTACCTTCAGCAAGTTTCGTACCTGTTACCGCCAAGGATAATATCAATATTTAAGTTTAGACCAGAGAATAATTGAATGAGATCGAAATGCGAAGATCTTCTCCCATATTGGCAGTCACTTCATGACGTAGCCAGCTTTCCCACATCATCACTGTGCCCGGTTCGGGTTTTTCATAGACGAAACGTTTGGCAGATAAGGGCGCATCTTTAGCGATAGCAGGGGCATTCATCATCATTGCAAGGCGTGGATCTTCTAATTTTAGTGCGCCAGCCCCCTCCGGGGTTTTGACATAATACGTGCCGGAGATCACTGAGTGGGGATGGATGTGGCCAGAATGTGCCGCGAGTGGATTGAGGATATTAATCCAGAAACTATCCATTTCCCATTTGGCGCAACCAATATCCATATGGCTTGCCTTAGCAAATTCATCCGCTTTGGCGTCTAGTTTTGCTTTTAAGGTTGCGAAGGCGCTAGCACGGTCTGGCAGGTCGTTGAGGGATGCATAGGATGTGTATCCATCATAGCCGTTTTCATCGCACCATTTTTGGCCGGCTTCATCATCTTCGGCAATTTGCAAACAGGCTGTTTCTAGGTCTTGGTTCAGCTCGGCCCAGTCTTTATCTTGCGTGAGGCTATCGCGCAGAAGCTGGGTGATGAAAAGGGATTGGATACTCATATCTGTGCCTCATAATGGAGGAATAAAAAAGGCGACCTGATCTGGAGTATCAAGCCGCCTTTTATGTGTCGTTAATTGCGTGTGTTTATTTGCGGCGGAAAGCATCAAGTGACACGACAGTGCCTTCAGCTTCGCCCTCGCTTTTGTCTTTGTCGCTTTTGTCTTCTGAAACAGCTTCGGCAATTTGCGTTGTGTCGTCACCAAATTCGATTTGTTGCCCCCCTTCGATCAAGGCTGTTGTGCCCATCTCGAATACCAGTCCATAATTGACGGATGGATCAAAGAAGCGAGTGACGGCTGCATACGGAATAACAAGGTGCTGAGGGACGCCGCCAAATTTCAAGACGATTTCGAAATTGTCGTCATTCACTTCTAGATCCCAATATTGGTGCTGAACAACGATTGTCATCTCTTCAGGGAAACGGTCTTTGATGGCATCAGCCATGCTTATGCCCGGAGCCGCTGTTTTGAACGTAATGTAGAAATGGTGTCCGCCGGGAAGAGACTCACCTTTGGCTGCAAATCTTAGCGCTTCGCGCATCACGCCTTTTAACGCGGCTTCAGAAAGAGCTTTGTAGCCAATAAGGTCTTCAGAGTTGCCTGAACCCATTCCATCTTTAGTCATAAACCATTCTCCAGCAGAATTAGATAGCAGGGATTAAGCAGCTTAGCGGCTACGTCAATCCCGTTCTTTTCATGGGCGAGCGGTTTTTAATTGGTTCGCTCTTTTAAGAGGATGAACTTTACAACCACAAAAGCCCATCTTAGCACGAAATGAATGAATTTCTAACTTAGATAAAACGAGAGTTCTTCAAGGTTGAAGGAAAGATGACTGGATGGTCATCAAGCATATGTTTTTTAAGACATATTCTTATCAAAACGAGTTTTTATTTTTTGTTGATTTGGTAGTGTCGGGTTAGATTTTTTGTCAATCTAGGCGCATGATCCGGTGTTAAATAGCGTATTGTATTGTCATAAATTACAATGGTGTATTGTCTTTGTAAAAAAATGAAATTTGTTGGATATTTAAGTTACGTCTGAGGTGCAGTAGCGCCTCAGACGCATGTAAGTTGGTTATTTGCTTAGCGCTTGTTCTAGGTCAGCAATCAAATCGTCTGAGTCTTCAATACCGATAGAAATTCGCACAAGGTTTGGTGCAGCACCGGCGGCTATTTTTTCAGCATCAGATAGCTGACTATGTGTTGTTGAGGCTGGGTGGATTATCAAGGATTTTGCGTCACCAAGATTAGCCACATGGCTGAACAGCTCCAAGTTTTCGATCAATTTTACACACGCGTCGTGTCCGCCTTTCAGCTGAACAGTGAATAATCCACCAGCGCCTTTGGGACAGATTTTTGCAACACGGCTGTGATAGGGGGAGGATGGCAGGCCTGCATAGGTGACAGCCTCGACAGCATCATGATTTTCAAGCCATGCAGAGATGATTTGAGCGTTTTTGACGTGTTCGCGCATTCGCAGAGATAGTGTTTCTATACCCATAAGCGTATAATGAGCGCCTTGAGGGTTCATCGTCATGCCAAGATCACGCAATCCAATGGCGATGCCGTGGAATGTGAATGCCATAGGGCCAAGGGCTTCTGCGAAGACCAAGCCATGATAAGCTGGTTCTGGTTGAGAAAGAGATGGGAATTTATCGGATGCCATCCAGTCAAATTTTCCAGAATCAACAACACAGCCACCTGTCACAGAGCCATTTCCTGTGAGGTATTTGGTTGTGGAGTGCACAACTAATGTTGCGCCATGGTCAATTGGGTTACACAAATATGGTGTAGCAGTGGTGTTATCAACGATAAGCGGAATGCCAGCTTTATCTGATACCGCAGAGATTGCATCTAAGTCAGTGATATAACCACCTGGGTTTGCGATGCTCTCACAGAAGATTGCGCGTGTATCATCATCAATGGCGTCAGCGACAGCTTGAGTGTCGTCAAAGTCTACAAATTTTGCAGACCAGCCAAAGCGTTTAATCGTTTGAGAAAATTGAGTAAGCGTGCCGCCATATAGGCGTGTTGAAGCGACGATGTTTTTGCCCGGTCCCATGAGCGGGAAAAGCGCCAAGATTTGCGCAGCGTGACCAGATGAACAACAGACAGCACCTGCGCCGCCTTCGAGAGCTGCGATACGTTCTTGCAGAGCACCGACAGTTGGGTTGGTGAGGCGGGAATAAATATAGCCAACTTCTTTTAGCGCAAACAGGTTGGCCGCGTGCTCGGGGCTTTTGAAGACATAAGCAGTTGATTGATAGATTGGCGTGTTGCGGGCACCTGTGGCTGGATCAGGAGCTGCACCAGCATGGAGTTGTTTGGTGGTAAAGCCGTGTTTTGCTGCATCAGTCATATCAAATAGCCCTATTAAATGAAGTAATTTTGGGTGAGGATATTGCGTGGTTAAGGATAAGTCCATCGCGTTTTTTTTTGATAGTTTTCAGCTTTTTATCCTGATCTGGAATTGGCTGCTTTAGCTTTCATATAATTCCAGTGGTAAACCGTCAGGGTCTGCAAAAAATGTGAAGCGTTTGCCCGTGAATTCATCAATTCGGATGGGCTCTACACTGATATTGTGGGCTGTAAGATGAGCGATAAATGGCTCTAATTTATCCACGCAGAAGGCTAAATGACGAAGCCCTTGGGCTTCTGGATAGCTTGGGCGGGGCGGCGCATCGGGAAAAGAGAAAAGTTCGATTTGTCCACCATCGGGCAGGCGAAGGTCGAGTTTGTAGGAATTGCGAGCTTCACGGTAGTTTTCCGCGACGACCTCAAGCCCTAACATATCAATATAGAAATGTTTTGAGCGCTGGTAATCTGAACAGATTATCGCTGCATGATGAATGGATTTGAGCATGGGTGGTGCCTGACAGTTTGAATGCTCAAAAGGATAAGACGTTCGTTATTTAATGTCTATTGCTGTTGGGAGATGGGAATAGCGAAAACAATGGGGAGAGGCCTCAAGGCCGAGGGAGAAAATCATTCGGCCTTGAGGATTTTGTTTAGAATTGAGTGCGCAAGCCAAACACGACATTGCGTCCGCGTAGTGGAGATTGGTTTTTTACAAAGGACGTGTGAACAAAGGCCAGTTCATCTAGCAAGTTTGTTGCGCGAATGAACAATTCTGTTGATTGATCTGAATCTGCGTTGAACTTGTAGGATGCTGTGGCATTCAGCATGTTATAGCCATCTGTTTGTGTCTCATATGACGCGACACTGTCTTGTTCGAAAGTGTGGTAGAACTCGACATCGGCAACAATTGGACCTTGGTTCCATTCATAGCGCCCACCTAATCGACCGGGTGGAATACGAGGTAAATTATCATCCTCTTTGCTCAATTCAGCATCAACATAATCACCAAATAGTGTTGCGCGGCCATTTGAAGAAAGCTCGTAGCTGATTTGTCCATCAATACCGGTAAATTTGGCATCGGCTGCGACATAAAGCAGATAATTATGGGGCGTGCCTGTTTCGCTGTCTGTTTCGATTAGGCGCGCAAAAATGTAGTCTTCTATGTCTTGGTGGAAAAGGCCAATTTCATACTGAATTGATCCCTGAGTTTTACGGAAAGTTAGATTGATAGAATCTGTCGACTCCATTACATCTGTTGTGCTTTCAGGGAATCTGGAAGAGGCTCGGCGCGATTGGGATAGCCCAACTTCATAACTATTGGTCGCTAGGTTATTTCCATATGCGTATAATTCGCGGATATTTGGCGCGCGTTCAGAATGAGCAATAGAGCCCGCTATAGAATAGCTTTCGCTAATACTCCATGTCGCTCCAAGAGAGGCTGAGAGAGGTTCATGTTTTGCGGCTGGTTGTCTCTCTTTGAACAATTCAATGTTTTCGTTTTTGATAGCTTCGCGCCAATTTTCTCCATACCATGAACTAAAAAAGTTCTCATACAACTCCGATAATTCTGGTGATATTTGTATGCGATATTCAGGTATCGTCACATTGATCTCACGCCAATCTTTACGGATCGCAAAATCAAGGCCGACTGCACCAAATGAACGCGTTTCGTTGAGAAATACGCCGAAATTTTTGGTTAGATGATAAGATGGCCCGTCAAAACCAAAGCCGTTTTCAGGAAACTCCTTATGTAAGTCGTTGACGTTAATTCCGTTAAATTCACCGTCTGTGTATTGCACGCCAAAAGTGCCCGAGAAACCTGCAATTGCCGCATGCGTTAGCTCAAGGCGGGCGTCATATACTTCATTGGTATAATTGGTAAAAATAAACGGCCCATCGACCTCGATATGTATATAATCTGTGTAGGATAGGCGTATACGTGTGTGATCAATATCTGGGATTAGTTTTTCATAATCTGCGCGAACGTCATAGCGGTCTGCACGCAGGTTGATTTTTGCAGTGTGTTCGTCAGAAGAGCCAAAAGGGTCTTCATATCCACCATGGGAGGCACAGTGTAGGTCTGTTCCGTGGGTGTGACAGACCGCATTTTTATGAGAGTGACCAGGCAGACCGTATTCACTATCTAATCGAGAATAGGCTGCGCCGATATAGCCTTTAGGGACAATCCAAGACCCACCAATGCTATAGCCATCGCCTTTGGAGAAAGAGTCGCGAAGTTCATCGCTGCCAAAATCTTTGGGGACGGAATAGTTTTCGCTGGAACGGTTAAAGCCTTCAAGGTGAAAAGCAAATTGTCCTACAGACGCAGTTGCGCGCGCGGCCATGGAAGCTTCTTGATCGCCCATGCCATAGCGCGCTTCTGCGCCGCCAGAAAAACCACCTTCCGGCAGTGATTTAGGGATTTTGCTGTCAATTAAATTGACTGCGCCATTGAGTGCATTTCCGCCATAACGGGCAGCTGCAGAACCGCGTAGGACTTCAATTCCATCCAGCAATAATGGCTCGCTGGTGATTGCATGGTCAGGCGCGACGGATGACACGTCAAACAGGTTTGCGCCATCAGATAATATTTCGATACGCGGTACGGTTTGTCCACGAATAACTGGACGTGATGCACCACCGCCAAAATTGTCTAAGTGAACACCCGGTAATCCTGCTAGAGTTTCACCTAGTCCGCCCAGACGTCTGTTTGCTAATTCCTCACCCGATAGCACCATTACCGGCAAAGAAGTGATCGCGTTTTGGCCTGCAAGTGTACTTGTCACAACGACAGTATCGATGCGTTGCGTCTCACTCGTTTCAGACCCCTCTGATTTTATTTCGACTGTATCGGCGCAAGCAACACCGCTCCCAATCATCGAAATTGCAGTGCTGAGTACTAAATTTTTCCAAAGTAAATTCACGTTATGTCCCCATTGAGCAAAATCAATAATGTAATGTTATAACATAACATTGTCAATCAACGAATCGAGCAAATTGGAAGTTTTGGAGTGGGTGGATTTGCGAGCGAATTATTTTTGAAAGAGTGAGCTTCTTGGGTGATTGAATGAAGCTTCTCACCTTATGCTTTCACAGCATCGGCCTTGCGTGATGTAGAAGCCAATCAAGCATTTGATTATTTAAATAGCGGGTCGTTTTGCCTGTTGCGCACAGAAATGACACCGGTTACCTTAATTTTGTAAATAAAGATCAGTAGATGCTGGTGCGGGCATAAATATAAAGAGGCTATGTGATGGTCCGATTTTATTGCCAGTCGCCAGTTTTGATTAAAATAGATTGGGAGGAAGAATCTGTGAAAATACTATCGGCACTAATTGCTTGCACTATTTTAAGTGGGGCACCCTTTGTCGCGGCATATGCACAAAATCAGCTCGAGGTGTCTGATAATGGGCGATATCTGCAGCGAGAGACGGGGGAGCCGTTCTTTTATATGGGAGACACAGCTTGGGCCATTTTTCATCGCTTAAACAAAGACGAAGTGGATCAGTATTTAACCGATCGTGCAGAAAAAGGATTCACTGTTATCCAAGCGGTTGTTCTATCCGAGCTGAACGGCATTTACACACCAAATGCAAACGGTGATATGCCGCTGACCGATTTAGATCTAGCTCAACCAAATGAAGCTTATTTTAAGCACGTTGATTATGTCGTGGAGAAAGCCAATTCATTGGGCATGACCGTCGGGATGCTTCCATCATGGGGGCATTATTGGCGCGATGGGGACAGGCTTATCTTTACGCCAGAGAATGCTAAGACATTTGGAAAGTTTCTAGGTACACGCTATCAGGAAAATGATGTTATCTGGATATTGGGCGGCGATTCCAATGCACGGTCTGACGCTGAGCGTGCAAACATTGAAGCGATGGCAATGGGGTTAGGGGCTGGAGATAAGGGCAAACATCTTATCACTTTTCATCCGCGTGGACCGGGGCAATCATCCGTGCAGTTTAAAGATGCTGAATGGCTTGATTTTTATATGAACCAATCATCCCATGCGGCACCAAATCATGACACCGGCTTATACGCTGAATATGATCGGTCGCTGGATGTCGTTAAACCGACTCTTGATGGTGAGCCGCGCTATGAAGGTATTCCTGTCGGGTTTTACAATAAAGGCCATGATCCCCGTATAAGGTTCAATGATGATGATGCGAGGCAAGCGGCTTGGTGGTCTGTATTGGCAGGGGCTGCAGGGCATACATATGGAAACAATAATGTTTGGCAAATGTGGTCGCCCAAACACGAACCTGCGATTGGGGCAAATATCCCATGGTCAGAGGCCATTGAGCATCCGGGAGCGCGTCAAATGGGATATATGCGCCGCTTTATGGAAGAGCACCACTTTGAAACGCTTGTTCCAGATCAGTCTTTGATTCTAGATGGTCCTGTGCATGGGGCTGGTAAAATACGTGCCGCCCGGAGTGAAGATGGGGCGCGTATTATTGCGTATTCGCCGCGTGGAGAGGCGCTGACTTTAGGTCTCAACAATCTAAGCTCAGCTATGCATAAGCAAGTTTGGTTTGATCCGCGCTATGGCGTGTCTTATGAGTTTCGCAACGAGCAAAGTCACGGTATTCAATCATTTGTTCCACCTACCTCAGGGAAAGGGGAAGATTGGGTCTTATTGTTAGAAGCAAGTCCTAAAGAATAAAATTTGTGATCTCGCTGGTTGCCGAAAATCTGGCAATCAGCGGGTGCGAGCTCTTTACAAAAAATAATCGCCCACCCCTAGTAATGAGAATCATTCTCACTAAATGGTTAGAATTGGTTCTTTTGCCATATGGCAGTTAACGGGAGTTGGTTATGAATCGCGCTGTTCTAAAGACTATATCTTATGGGGTGATGCATTTTACTGTTGCTATCGCTGTTGCCTTTGCGCTGACTCAAGATTGGCGAATTGCATTAAGCGTAGGTGTGATCGAGCCATTTGTGCAGACTTTTGCTTATACAATACATGAGCGTATTTGGAAGCGGACTGGCGGTTTGGACGGTGCTGTCGATGAATCCGTCTCTCAGATAGATCAACATATACATAAACATGCGGGATTTGTGTGAAGAGGGAAGAGCAAATAAAGCTTGTTCGTTTTAAACGAAAAAGAGGAAGCGCAAGAGCCTCTGAATTGGATTCTATCTGGCAATGAAGATAAGTGGAAGCTTCTGTTGCCAGGTGCTTCCGAACCCCGCCTAGAGTGCTAAAAGTCCCTAGGAGTTTATGCGGTTTGTTCGCACAGCTTACGCTGCGAGAAGCTCACCTTCAGCAAAGTTGTCATTTGCAACTATTTGCGATTGGGCTTCTAACGGGGCCCATTCGAACGAAATACAAGTCTTTACACGTCCGTCGATCCTATTTCGGCCCCAAATCCAACAGCCAAATGAGCTGGTTAATATGGTGGAGCCGCCGGGTACCGCCCCCGGGTCCGAGCCGTTTATTACACAAGGGTTTATCGTTATAGTTCCGAAGAACAGATCTAATATAGGCGCGAATGCTTAACAGGAAAAGCGCTGAAGGTGATAAAAATCCGAAAAGCCGCTAAAAAAACGGTTTTTACCTGAAATATCAGTAATATAAGAAGTGATAAGCATATTTGGGGATGTTTTGAAGTATCCAGAAACTAGATCTTAAAGCACTTAAATGATGAATTGTTACAATAGTGGAATTTGTACGATCTGTTCATTGGGGAAATTTGTTTTCTGAATGAATAGCTAACATGATTTCCCAAATTACTGATTCTATAGTAAGGTTCTTTTTACCAGCATAGCGGGACGCCCCAATTGCTAGCCTATATCGTTGAAGGAATTGCTGTTTTCCTTTGGTGGATGCAGGTGTGCAATAAATAATAATCGGGGCGCCGGGTGTGTTGTTGCTAAAAATGGAGGAACACGCATGAACAGATATTCTAAGACACGAACGGATGAGACCGAGACGAATGCGCTTGCACGCCGGCTCGTTGAGCGTTCTGGCCTTGATGAAGGCCAAGCCAATCAAGCGGTTGATGACTATCTCCACGCGGAAGGAGGAAGCTTTGCAAGTGGTGTTGTGCCTAAGCGAAGTGGAAAAGTAGATTTATCCCGCGCGAATTAAAGCGCCGACAACCAGATTTAGATTTGTAAATGTAACGTGACGATAGCGAGTCAGCGGTTTCTTGCCTGCTGTTGGCTCTGCTGTTGTCACGTTTTTTATTGATATGGACACATTGTTTCCCCTAGCAAGAAAAGCTGTGGTGTGGTGAGCTTCTGTTTAGGAATGGGTTGCTAGACTCCGAGGAAATTATGGTCATTGAGGATTGGTCTCCAAGAAAGAGGCCGGATATTGCGGCAATCGAAGGACGCTTTGTGCGTTTGGACAAGCTTAGCTCTAAGAAACATGCAAAAGGCTTGTTTGAGACCCTTGCGACGCTAGATGAAAGAGAACGCGCGCACTTTTTAAAGGTGGAAGGCGGCGAGACATTTGATGGGTTCCAAAAATGGATTGATCGTTGTGAACATAATTCCGTTGATGAATTTTACGCTGTTATAGATCCGGCAACAGGCAAGGCGATAGGGAAACAGGCATTCCTGCGCATTGATACAGCAAATGGAAGTGTGGAAATGGGCTATGTTCACTGGTCGCCTTTAATGGCACGCAGCCCCAAATCGACCGAAGCTTTCTATCTAATGGCAAAATATGTATTTGAAGATCTGGGGTATCGCAGATTTGAGTGGAAATGCGATAGCTTGAACGCGCCGTCCTGGGCTGCGGCTGAGCGCTTTGGAATGAAGTTTGAGGGCATATTTCGTAATCACATGGTTCGATTTGGCAAGAACAGAGATACGGCTTGGTTCTCTCTCATCGACACAGAATGGCCCGCGACGAAAAAAGGGTTTGAAGTCTGGTTCTCACCAGACAATTTTGATCAGAATGGCCAACAAAAATCCAAACTCTATGATTGTATTATTCAGGAACGAGATAAGTCATGAGCATCCAATCCAAACAAGTAGAATATCGCGATGGAGATACAAATTGCATAGGCTTGCTGGCATGGGATGATCAAGCAGGCAAACGACCTTGCGTGTTAGTCGCTCCGGATTGGCGAGGGCGTACTCAGTTTAGCGAAGATAAAGCGATTGAGTTGGCTAAGCTTGGTTATGTCGGGTTTGCAATTGATGTGTATGGCGAAGGGCGGTCTGGGAAAAATGCAGATGAAAATGCAGCATTGATGAATCCGTTTATGGAAGACCGGGCAAAATTGAAGCGGCGTTTATTGGCAACTTTGGGAGCTGCGCGAGAGTTTGAAGAAGTTGAAGCCGACAAAATGAGTATTCTTGGTTTTTGCTTTGGTGGTCTGTGTGCTCTAGATCTTGCCCGCGCGGGCGAGGATATTAAAGCGGCGATTAGTTTTCATGGCTTGTTTATACCCAATGGCCTGCCAGAAAATGAAATTAAAGCGAGCGTTCTTGCATTGCACGGATATGACGATCCTAAAGCAAATCCTGAGAGCGTTTTGACGCTCGGAGAGGAATTAACGCGCGCTCGGTGCGATTGGCAAATACATGCATATGGCCAAACGATGCATTCATTCATGAATCCCAAAGCAAATGCGCCGGAAAATGGCCTTCAATACTCTCCCATTGCTGAAAAACGGGCATGGCTAGCGGCTACCCAATTACTTGGCGACGTATTTGGTTAATTTTATCGAGTTTTATGGTTGATGTTCTTAAAGTGCACCAATAAATGTGGGTGGCTGTATAGTTTCTGCTATGGAGCATAGACTGAATTTAAAATAACTGATTCTTACTGAATTTTGCCTGTTAAGATGTGAGCTGAAAGTACCTCAATGCGCCAATACCTCGATTTGCTTCAAGATGTTTTAGACAATGGTGTTGAGCGGGGAGACCGGACTGGAACGGGAACCAAGGGTGTTTTCGGGCGTCAGATGCGGTTTGATCTGTCCGAGACATTTCCAATCTTAACCACGAAAAAATTACATCTTCGATCCATTATTATTGAGCTTCTTTGGTTCCTGAAGGGTGATACAAATATCAAATACCTTACGGACAACAAAGTTTCTATCTGGGATGAATGGGCTGATGAAAATGGGGATCTTGGGCCGGTTTATGGAAAGCAATGGCGTTCGTGGGCCGCACCGGATGGGCGTGTGATTGATCAGATTTCTTGGGTATTGAACGAGATTAAAACCAACCCAAATTCACGTCGCTTAATTGTATCTGCGTGGAATCCCGCTGATGTGAATGATATGGCTTTGCCGCCTTGTCATTGTCTGTTCCAATTTTTTGTTGCGGATGGAAAATTGAGTTGTCAGTTGTACCAAAGATCAGCGGATGTCTTTCTTGGAGTGCCTTTCAATATTGCTTCCTATGCCTTGCTTACGATGATGATGGCGCGGGCAACGGGTCTTGAGGCCGGTGAATTTGTGCATTCCTTTGGTGATGCTCATCTGTATATGAATCACATTGAGCAGGCGAAATTACAACTGACTCGTGATACGAAGCAGCTCCCTATAATGACACTAAACCCTGATAAAACTGACCTTTTTGGCTGGGATTACGAAGATTTCACCCTCCATGGATACGAAGCTCACCCTACGATAAAAGCTCCCATTGCAGTTTAAACTCCTATCATTTTTATTTGTGTTTGTTTTTGTAAAAAAGCTATATAAAACAAATAAATATACTTTTTGTTGAATAGTAATTCGCGCATCTGATTGTACAAAAATATGTGCAATAGCAGTTTGTTTGGCGTGAAGCTGACAAAAGTTAAAATGTAATAAAGGGTTGATTTTTTCTTAAAAACAGGGCCGAAACTATTATTCGTGCGAAGGAGCCGAATTGTTTTTGGGGGTTCCTAAAACACTTGATTGACCGAAGGGGGTCTATACCGATGAACATGAAATCTAAATTGCTACTCGTATCAGCTGCTGCTGTTCTTGGCTTGTCTGCTTGTCAAAAAGCTGAAGAAGCTGCAAATGGTGCTGCTGAAGCTGCTGGTGAAGCAGTTGATGCAACTGTCGACGCTGCTGGTGATGCAGCAGATGCTGTGGGTGAAGCTGCTTCAGACGCTGCAGCAGCAACAGGCGACGCTGTTGATGCAACAGTTGAAGGCGCTTCAGAACTAGCTTCCGATGCTGGTGACGCTGTTGAAGGTGCTGCTGAAAAAGCTGGTGAAATGGTTGGCGAAGCTAAAGACAAAGCAGCTTCTGCTTTGGACGGCATGAAAAGCGATGCAGCTGATAAAGCATCAGAGCTAGAAGATGCTGCAGAAGCTGAAGTTGAAGAGCACACAGACGGCCACTAGGCTTTTCTGACTTAGTCTCTTGAGATTAGAAAAAGGGTGGTGCCAAATGGGCCACCCTTTTTTTATGTTAAGCTTGATGTCGGCTTTGCAGGTGGTGTTTCACGAGAGCGGACAATACCTGAAACGACAGCAGCGCCAAAGAGTTTTCCAATGATGGACATTATCCAATTGGGGAATGTTAGAAATTTTGCACCCAATAAGAAAACTGTTGTGTCTATTGGGGCGGCTATTGCGCTGGACAGCATGATGCGCGTTGAGAGCCTGAATTTTGTGAATGTAAATAAAGCCCAATCAACCAATTCCGCGATTGCGAATGCTGCGGCGGATGCCAAGGCAATCTCAGGGCTGGCATAATAAAAAGACCAACCCACGCCTATGAGCATAGCAAGCAAAACTTTGTGCTTCATTTCCTGCTGGGTGAAATCTCTCACTACAAGCACTAGCCCAGTGACGATGGTGACAGGATTAAATCCAAATTCAGGTGCAAAAGGGAGTGCGATATTGGGTGCCCAGCCAAAACTCCAATTTACAAAGGGAATTATCGCGACATAGAGAAAAGCCCAAGCGCGCCCGTTGAGCAGCCATAGAATAATACCGGTCAGCACATATCCACATAATACAATGGGAAGATGTTCACTTGAGCGATACGCAATTGCATCCACAAATGCATTTAAAAGGCTGAAATCTGAATTTGGTGTGGATTCCATATTGTCGGCCTTTGGGCAAAATACTAAAGAGGCTGTAGGTTATCCTTTATTATGTATTCTTTGCGTGCTGTTAAGTCAGGTTGGCAATAATATATTGGCGATCGGCTAGGGAATGGAAATTCCCCAACAAAAGAGAAAAATAGTGTCTTCTAAAAATTCCAATACATCACTTCATCTGCCTAAACTCGCTATGATTGTGGCGCGTGCAAAAAATGGCGTCATCGGTGTGGATGGTGATTTACCCTGGCGTTTGAAGGGGGATTTGAAGTTTTTTAAATCCGTCACACTCGGTAAGCCGGTTATTATGGGACGCAAAACGTGGGAGAGTTTACCTTTTAAGCCTTTAAAAGGGCGGGCAAATCTTGTGGTGTCTCGTCGACATGATTTTGATGCTCAAGGTGCGCGCGTATTCCCAAGTCTTGGTGTTGCCATTGCGGCGGGGCGTGCAATCGCAGATCAAACCGATGTTGAAGAGGTTATGATTATCGGCGGTGGAGCGATCTATACTGCAGCATTTGATAATGTCGACGTGCTCTATGTGACTGAAGTCAATACAGAGCCAGAAGGCGATACTTTCTTTCCAGAGATAGATGATGACGTTTGGACATGTGTTGAAGAAACTAATCATGCTGCCGATGAAGATAATGATCATGCATTTGTGATGCGCAAATTAGTACGCAAACCTGTATAAACGGAAGCTTTAACAATTAAGCGAGTTGAAAGTGTTCATCTGCGTTTCAGTTTTATAGCGCTAGTTTGAGTGTGATTAGCGGTTTTGTAAAAGAGAAAATATGGTCCGTTTTTTTGCTACAAGCATACTTGCGGGATTGCTAATCGTGCAATCAGCTGCAGCTTTTGTTGTGGAGGGGCCACGTAAATCAACAGGTAATCCGATTGAGGATTTAAGACGTGCTTCTCGCTGGGCAATGACCGATGGGTCTCTTGTAGAGACGCAGCAGCGCGGGTTGGGCGGTGGTTTGGAATATTCTGTCGATGTCAGCATATGTGAGCTGAATTTTGTTGATGATACAAATTGTGACCAAGCTAAAAATGTTATTGCACAAGCTTTGGATCGCTGGTCTTCAGGGCATCCGGTTTTAAAATTCACAGATGTGACAGGTCAAATTAAACCAAGTTTCCCGCTTGCTGTGTTTGGTGAAACTGATCAGGGCGCTGAAATAGATTTTTATGCTTCTAGTGCATTGGAATTTCCAAATTTTCGAAATGCACTGATGAATGGCTATACGATTTTTTATGACCGACCGACCAATTATGTCACGCTTGCCAATGGGGTGCGGTCAACAGATGTAAAAGATCGAATTGAAAGCGCCGATGTGCGGGTCAATAAAGAGCGTTGTTTTTATGTTGATGAGAATTTGGAGAAAACGCATCCTAGCTGTGTGCATTTTCCAACACTTATTTTGCATGAAGTTGGCCATGCTTTAGGGTTAGGCCACCCCACAGAGCGACCATCTCTAAATATTGATAGTGATGACATTCCCTATAATGAAATACCCATAAATTGCATGGCCTCTACAGAGGGGTTGAAACCCTCGATAAAAGTTGCGGGAAGTGCCGCTATGGTGCGCAGAAATGTGCAGGCACCGGGGATATGGAAGCGCGGCTTGTCTAATGATGATGTTGCTGGGCGTGATGCGCTCTATCCAAATTGCGACATTGAGAATTTACCGCGCTTTAGTCAGTTATGGGGCGGTTTTTCTCGTTCTGAAAATGGCAGTATTGGCTTGAGTAAAGGACAAGACACAAGGAATGATGCTTTACTGTTAGCGCAAAAAAATTGTAGCGCCACATCTGGGGCTTGTGTGTCGGTGGAGCCGTTTAATGGGTGTTTTGTCTACGCAATGGCGAAAGAGGAGGTTGGCAATTCTGGGTCTGCTTTTGATTGGCGTTATTGGGCAGTTGCCAGTGCCCAAGATCCAGTTGCTGCACGGGTAAATGCTGTGCGTGATTGCAATCAAAAGCGCGGCATCGGGAATGCTTGTCGAGTCCATACCGAGTTTTGCGCTTTTGATCAGTAGTAGGAGTTCTCCAAACTAGACTGAAAGCAATTCCACACGTTTGGGATTATTGGTGTTTAACCATTCATCTACGAGCGGCAAAACCCATTCACTTGCTTCATTGATGAATGAACGTACTTGAACTGGATCATAAGAAGGAAGCGCGGACATATCATATGCGCGTTGAATGTCTTCTGCGCGCTCTGGGTGATACAGTGAAAAGATATCGCGGCGAATATCCAGATCCTCAGTGTAGGTTTGTTCTGCTGCTATCACGCTTGCATAGCCTGCAGATACAATGGCGTGTCCGACATTGGCTGAAACTGAACGAATAATGCGGCGACTGTCTGAGGTGAGTGTTTTTTGTTTTGCTTGTTTGAGCCTGTTTTCAAACGTGACAAGCATAGGGTTTGCGACAGCTTCGTTCACGCACTGGGGCGTGATCAAGCGCGTGACGGGACGTCCGCCCACACACACTGAATTTACACTCAAACGGAATTTTGCTTGTGAATAACGTCCCATAGGCGAGAAAACCTGATGCCATTTGAGAACGTGAATATTTAGTCCAAATTTACAATTGTGATCACGTCGTAAAGCTTCAGCAGCAGATACACACCAACTAGGCGCATTTGAACTTTTTGCGTTTTTGTGGAGGACGATAAAAATTGAACCACCACCAGGGCGGTTGCGTGCTGCTGGACCAGTAAGGTAAACGCTGTGTAGATCTTGCTCAAAGCGTTCATGCGCATAATCAACGGCGCTTTCGCTTAGGTTTGACCAGAGCGGAGAAAGCTCTTCTCGCTTGACCGCAATATTTAGGACGCGTCCAAATTCATCCTGCGGCCAGAAAACACCGCGGATAGGATATGAGAAGGACATAGATAAAGCTCCGTCAAGACGATAAGAAAACGCACATAGCTTTCTGCTAGACTGGTGCTCCCTGCAATGAGGAGGCCATGCGTCTAGGAAACCCTAAAAAAAGGTTAAAATAAATAGGGGAGGAGCAACAAATTGTAAGAAAGTAGCTGTTCTATATGTAATTTCTTGGTTTTCTTGCGGTAGGTAAAATTTGCTAAAAATTTACTCGAAAATTATGCGTGGTGGAGCCTTGCCTTGAGGCGCATCTAATGAGGCGATTATCTGTTCGGCTATTAGGCGAAAGCTGTCTTGAACTGGGCCATTTGTTAGAACAGCAGGTGTGCCATTATCTGCATCTTTGCGTATTTTAGGCACTATTGGAAGTTCTCCCAAAAATGGAATGTCTAGCGCTTCAGCTGTTTTCTTTGCGCCGCCCTCACCAAAGATATAAGTACGGTTATTGCTGACTGGATCATCAAACCAAGCCATGTTTTCAATGATACCAAGAACGGGTGTATGCGTTTTGTGGAACATTGCGACGCCTCGACGAACATCGGCGAGCGCGATTTCTTGCGGTGTAGAAACAATGACCGCACCCGTAAGCGGTGCGCGTTGGGCGAGTGATAGTTGGATATCACCTGTTCCGGGCGGTGTATCGACAAACAAAATATCCAGATTGCCCCATTCTACATCTTTCATCATTTGGTTGATTGCTGAAACAACAACTGGACCGCGCCAAATCATTGGTGCATCCGTGTCTGCCAGATAGCCAATCGACATGGTTTTGATGCCATGTGCTTCAATCGGAATGAGCTTACCTTCTTTGTTTTGTTGCGGCTCTATTTCGCTGGATCCAAACATTGTGGGAATAGAAGGGCCATAAACATCTGTATCGAGAATGCCGACTTTGAGGCCCAGTTGCGCGCAGGCGACAGCGAGATTTGCAGTGACTGAAGATTTGCCAACGCCGCCTTTGGCACTTGCAATGGCGATCATTGCATTCACGCCGGGAAGGCTTGTGCGTTCTGCAGGTGTCGAACTGGCTTTTGCGGGACGTTTGGCATCTTTAGTCGCCGTACCGTCACCTTTTTGCATCCGATGAGTGGCACCGGGAGCCATAGCTGGCTGAGACGAGGGACGAGATTGCGGCATTTCTGAATGTGAAGTCATGACGACTGTGACCTTAGAAACGCCATTAATCTGACTTACGGCCTCTTCAATAGTTTTTTGGAGAGAATCAGCTTGAGGAGATGGGCCTCCATCAATTTCGATAATGAAGCCCACTTGGCCCCCATTTTGTATGGAAAGACCTTGAACTCTTTGGGACTTAACGAGGCTTTTTGCTGTATCTGGGTGAATAATTACGTCAAGAACGTCAAGAACAGCCTGTTTGAGGTCAGAATTCGTGTTTGTCACGGTTGAAGCTTTCCAAAGTTAAACGATATTAGATAGTTGATATAGTGTAGACTTTTAAATCCGAAAGGAGTGGCGTAAATGCCTTGGAACGATAATAAGGGCGGCAAAGGTCCGTGGGGCGATGGTCCTAAAGGATCTGGCGGTGATGATAAAAGTCCTTGGGGGCGTCCGGGCGATAATGGCCAACAAGGACCAGACCTAGAGGATAGTCTAAAAAAGATGCAAGAGAAATTTGCAAATCGTCGCAAGGGCGGCGGTGGACGTGGTGGCAAAGGTTCAAAAGGTGGCGGCGGTTTCAGCGGCGCTGGCTTTGCTATGTTTGCTGTCGTGGGTCTTATCGGTTGGTTAGCCACTGGTGTGTTTCAGGTGAATGAACAAGAGCAGGCAGTAGTTCTGCGCTTTGGTGAGTTCCACTCGACACGTGGACCGGGTTTCCATGTTCGTTTCCCTGACCCAATCGAAACACATGAAATCGTACTTGTGAACGAAATTCAGAAACTTCACATCGGTACGGGTGCTTCTGAAGGCCAAATGCTGACAGGTGATGAAAACATTGTGGATATTGATTTTGTGGTTCACTGGAAGGTGAATAACCCACAAGATTTCTTGTTCAATGTGAACGGTCCGGAAAATACACTGAAATCTATTGCTGAAAGCTCCATGCGTGAAGTTGTTGGTAAAATGGATTTCCAAAGTATTATTTCAAAAGGTCGTGATGAAGTGCAAACGTCTACGCGTGAGCTTATTCAGAGCACTTTAGATAGTTATGGTGCTGGTATCGAGATTACAGTCGTTCAGCTTGATAAATCTCAACCGCCTGCCGTTGTGAATGATGCATTCCTTGATGTGAACAACGCAGCTCAAGATAAAGTATCTACGATCAACCAAGCGACAGCTTACGCCAACAATGTTGTACCAAGGGCGCGTGGTGAGGCAGAAAAAATTCTTCAAGAGGCAGATGCGTATCGCTCAAAAGTGATTGCAGCAGCTACCGGTGAGGCAGAACGTTTCCGTCTTGTATTTGAAGAATATCGTAAAGCACCGCGTGTAACGCGTGAACGTATGTATCTTGAAACTATGGAAGAAGTGCTTGGTCGTTCAGAGACAATCATTCTGGACAATGATGCTGGCGCAGTTCCGTATCTTCCGCTTGATCAACTTCGTCGTGGGGAGAAATAAGAATGGCTAAAATATTAGGACCATTTGCGCTTATTCTTGTCGGTTTGGCAGCAATAGTCGCGTTTAATTCGTTTTACATTGTGCGTGTGGATGAACAGGCCATTTTGATCCAGTTTGGTGAAGCACAAAGTGTTATCAATGCGCCAACGCCAATTGTATCAGTTGAAGAGGGCGAAGCTGGCGTTCCTGAATATGATAATCTTAACAAAGAGAATTCAGAAGCAGGTCTGCATTTTAAAGTTCCATTCGTTCAGAATGTCGCCATTTTTGATAAAAAGAATCTCGGCTTTGACTTGCCCGCTCTTGAAATCATTGCGGCTGATCAAGAACGTTTGAATGTTGATGCGTTTGCGCGTTGGAAAATTGTTGATCCATTGCAGTTTTTCCGATCTGCAAACAATGAACGCGGTGCGCGCGCTCAGTTGAACGGCATTATGATTGGTGCGCTTCGTAAAGTTTTGGGTGAAGTTGAAACACCTGATATTATTTCCGGACAGCGTGCTGAATTGATGATGTCTATCCGTGACATCTTAAATGATGGTGCTGAAAAATACGGTATTGAAATTGTTGATGTGCGTATCACACGTGCAGATTTGCCACGCGCCAACTCTGAGCGTGTGTTTGTGAGAATGCAGACAGAACGTCAGCAGCAAGCTGCAGAGATCCGCGCCGAAGGTGAAGAGCAAGCTTTGAGAATCCGTGCGGAAGCAGATAAAAATGCGACTGTTCTTCTTGCAAAAGCAAATGAAGAAAGTGAAAAGATCAAAGGTGATGGAGATGCACAACGTAACGCTATTTACGCTAATGCATATAATTTGGATCCTGAATTCTTTTCTTTCTACCGTTCAATGGATGCCTATAAAAACGGTGTAAAAGCTGGCACTCCAATGGTGTTGTCACCTGATAGCGATTTCTTTGGTTATTTCGCTAACAAAGACGGTGGAAACTAACTTTTTGGTTTCTGGTTGATTGATCAGAATAAATTGAGAGTTTGGCTTTGCCATTATTTTGCCGTGTCAGCCATAGATGGTTGGCGCGGCTTTTTATTGTGATGAAGCCTGTTTTGCATTTTAGTTGGATAAATTTGCTACAGAGAATTGAGTTTGTATAAACTAAAGCGTAAGTCGATTCATGCAGGAATTGAGGAAACAAGAAATGAGACAATCACACTTGCAAGCTAGTTGGAGTGTCGCACTGACATTGTGCGTAGGTCTTGTTTTGGGTTGTTTCAGTGTTGCTGCTGCTCAAACTGCCATTGAAACACCTGCTCAAGCTCCACAAAATGCGCCTGACAGTTTTTCAAAGCTGGCAGCACGCCTTATGCCGTCAGTTGTGAATATCTCAACTCGTCAGACGATGAGCGCTGGCTCTGGCATAGGGGCATTTGGTGAGGATTCGCCGC
This sequence comes from Hirschia sp., assembly GCF_058892565.1. Taxonomy (NCBI): domain Bacteria; kingdom Pseudomonadati; phylum Pseudomonadota; class Alphaproteobacteria; order Hyphomonadales; family Hyphomonadaceae; genus Hirschia; species Hirschia sp. The sequence goes on from NZ_JBZXVU010000008.1 coordinate 226,090, forward strand.
TTGAAGAGTTTAATGAGTTTTTCAATCGCGATGGTGATGGTCTGAAACGGGTGTCTTCACTTGGCTCTGGCTTTATTATTGATGTTGAAGGTTATGTTGTTACCAATAATCACGTGATTGAATCAGCTGACGAGATTGATGTTGTTTTATCAGATGGGACTATTCTTGCGGCTGAACTCGTTGGACGAGATGCTGCTACGGACTTGGCTTTGCTAAAAGTTGTTCCAGAAGCGCCTCTCATCTCTGTGGATTTTGGCGATTCTGATTCAGCATTGGTGGGCGATTGGGTTGTTGCGATTGGGAACCCGTTTGGGCTGGGTGGCACCGTGACTGCGGGTATCGTCTCCGCGCGTGATCGTAATATCAATGCTGGTCAATATGATGATTTTATACAAACGGATGCTGCCATTAATAAAGGAAACTCTGGTGGACCATTGTTTAATTTAAATGGTGAAGTCATTGGCGTGAATACGGCAATTTATTCTCCTAGCGGTGGCGGAGGGTCTGTGGGGGTTGGCTTTTCTGTACCGTCAAATCTCACAACACAAATCGTGCAGCAACTCAAAGACAAGGGCTTTGTAGAGCGTGGTTGGCTGGGGGTGCGTGTTCAAGGCGTTACGCCTGAATTAGCGCGCAGTTACGGGCGCAAACGAGCCGTTGGCGCGATTGTAACGCATGTGACAGAGAATAGTCCGGCCTCACGTGCTGGACTTGAAATCGGAGATTTGATTTACGCGTTCCACGGACAAGAAATTAAAGAAACAAGAGATTTATCTAGCATTGTTGCAAGTGCGCCTATTGGTGAGGGAGTTGCAATGTCGGTGCTTCGCAAAAAGAAAGAAACAGAAATTGTCGTGACGTTGGATCTTATGGAATCTGATGTCCGTTCTGATGAGCCAGTAGATTATTCCGGTGCACCATCATTTTCGAATTTATTGGGCGTAGAATTATCTGTCATTTCAGATGAAGATCGTCGCCGCTATCGTATTCCTGCCTCAGTTGAGGGGGTGGTGGTTGTGCGCGTTGAGCCTGGTTCGGATGCCATTGGCAAGTTATCAAAAGGTGATGTGATCGTAGAGGTCAATTTTTTGACAGTCCGCACACCAGATGAAGCGATTGCTGAAGCTGAAATTGTGGCAGCGCGGGGTGAACCTGTCTTGCTTCAATTTTATCGCGATGGAGACACCACATTTAGATCTATCCGGACTCGGCAGGACAGCTAATTTCATTACAATGCGCATAGAGAAATGAAGCGTGAAAAAGCTAAGAAGCCTCGCGACAAAAATTTTTATAAAATCTAAGGTTTTTTATTGGTGAAATTTATCCAGCCATTAGATTTTATGCGGTCACTTCTTGTTCTGGAAGTAAACCAAGTTATGTTTGATGTATGACAAAATTCAAACTTCCTTCATGCCCGGTTTCTCGTGCTGCTGTTATTTTAGGGTCACGCTGGTCTTCTGAGATTATTAGAGAGTTTGTCTTACATGGAACGCGACGTTTTCAAGACCTTCAGGACACTCTCAAAGGTATTGCGCCGAATACACTTTCAAATCGGTTGAAATTATTTGAAGACCATGGGGTATTGGAGCGGCGATATTATGAGAAGCATCCCCCGAGGGCAGAATATGTACTCACCGAAAAAGGTAAGAAGTTGGAGCCTGTTTTGAGGGCAATGCAGGTTTGGGGCAGTGAAGCCAAATAGATAAATACTTCCAAACCAGCGGCTAACTCGTTTGGAACCGTAATGCGCGCTTAAATTAGTCAGTGACGAATTCAGATTCGTGATAACCTTGAAAGAATAGAGCGGGGATTAGGCTTTTGCCTTTGATGGCCACGTCTGCCTGAGCAGAAACAACAGGCTTGGCGCAATAGGCGAGGCCCATGCCTGCTGCTTCAATCATCGCTAAATCGTTTGCGCCATCTCCCATGGCTAAAGCATTAGCAGCAGTAACGCCCGCAATAGCTGCTTCCTCATTCAGTGCAATTAGTTTTGCTTCGCGACCAAGGATTGGCATGCCGACTTCACCAGTCATGAGATTGTTTTCAATTATGAGTGTGTTGGCGCGGTTGTGGTGAAAGCCAGCTAGTTCTTGAACTTTGGAAGTGAAAAATGTGAAACCGCCAGAGACGAGTACACAGCGTGCGCCATATGCTTCCATTGTTTTGACAACAGTGCGTGCGCCTTCATTTAAGGTGATACGTTCTTTAAAACAATCTTCGAGAACTGACACTGATAGGCCTTTGAGCATTTCAACGCGTGTTTTCAATGCGCCTTCAAAATCCAGTTCACCACGCATCGCACGTTCTGTTATTTCAGAAACTTCGTCTTTTTTGCCAGCAAAGTCTGCAAGTTCATCAATACATTCCTGACCGATAATTGTGGAGTCCATGTCGGATATGAGTAGTTTTTTCTTGCGGTTTTCTTCGGGAACGAAAGCAAATTCACCACGGCTATCTTTTAGTTGGATAGCGACATCTTCGGCTAGCTCTTCCCATGCATCTTGTTCTATGCTGCGTTCTTTGCAATTCCATGTTTCGCCGCCAAGGTCGGTAATGTCACCAATAGCACCATGTGCGCCTTCTAGAATACGGTCTATTGCAGAAGACAAATTGTCGGATTTTTTTGCGGCGATAACAAGTTTCATAAAACCCGTACCCTTATAGTTAGAAGTGGGCGGTAAGCTTAAAAAGGATAAGCTCATAGTGCGAACCGCGCCAGCAATACTGATCCACGGGCCAACTGCAAGCGGAAAAACAGATTTATCTATCGCACTTGCAAAAGAGTTGGATGGTGAAATCATCAATGCTGATGCTATGCAGGTGTATAAGGACCTATCGGTTTTGTCTGCAAGACCTTCAATAGAAGAGATTGCACAAGCACCTCATCACATGTTTGGTCATGTTGATGGTTCTCAGCGTTATTCTACGGGATTATGGCTTAAAGACGCATGTGAGCGCATTGAAGATATTCGGGCGCGCGGAAAAGTGCCTATTCTCGCTGGTGGGACAGGACTGTATCTGTCAGCGCTTGTGCACGGCCTTTCTAAGGTGCCAGATGTCCCTGAAAGTGTAAAACGCAAAGCATTGGATCAAGTTGAAGAAGATCGAGAAGCTGCGCATGAGGTGCTTGCTTTGGTTGATCCAGAGGCTGCAATGCGCATTCGGCCGTTAGATATTCAAAGGCTAACTCGCGCGCTTGAAGTGTATTACCATACAGGTAGGTCAATTACCTCGTTTCAAACTCCTGAGCCGCCATTTTTAAAACAAAACGAATGGGTCGGTTTTGCGCTAACGCCGATACGCGCAGAATTATATGCGCGTATTAATGCGCGTTACGATAAAATGCTGGAAACTGGCGCGCCAGATGAAGCCCGAATTCTGTACGAACGGGGTCTTTCCAAGGATTTACCAATCATGCGAGCGCATGGAATGCCCGGTTTTTGTGATTATTTTGATGGGGCAATTCGTTTGGAAGACTCTATTGAGCGAGGAAAACGAGATACTCGCCGTTACGCTAAAAGGCAGTTTACATGGATAGCCCATCAATTTCCGTTTTGGGCGCGTATTCCTTCAAATAGTCTGGAAGTTCGCAAAAAGGTGATATGTTCTATTCATAGTGAGATTGACGAAAGAGTTTTGAGGGGCTAAAGCCATTCTCACAGTTTTTTGGGAAAGATCATGCTCAACGCATCTATCGTACTACTCGTTATTAGCCCGGCATCCCTCGCTTAACGCGGAAGGGGATGTCGGGTTTTTGAAATTGGGGCTCCAACATGGAGCCCTTTTTCGTAGTTTCGCGTTGCCCCAGTCGATCATACTTTTATAAATAGATTCCGGAGAGACCCCATGGCTCCAAAAAATAAAAACTCGAAATCAAATGCTCCGATAACTTTGACGGGTGCAGAGATGGTGTTGCGCGCTCTGAAAGAGCAGGGCGTTGATACGATATTTGGTTATCCTGGTGGTGCAGTACTTCCAATTTATGATGCAATTTATAATCAAAATGCTGTCGAGCATGTCTTAGTGCGTCATGAGCAAGGGGCAGGCCATGCTGCGGAAGGATATGCGCGTTCAACGGGCAAGTGTGGTGTTGCGCTTGTAACGTCTGGACCAGGTGCAACCAATATGGTGACACCGATTGCAGACGCAATGCTTGATTCTATCCCCATGGTTGTTCTTACGGGACAAGTTCCAACTCACCTTATTGGAACAGATGCATTCCAAGAGTGTGACACAGTTGGTGTGACGCGGGCATGTTGTAAGCATAATTATCTTGTTAAAGACGTGAATGATCTTGCGCGTATTATGCATGAGGCATTTTATGTTGCGACAAGTGGGCGTCCGGGCCCCGTTGTTATTGATATTCCTAAGGATGTTCAGTTTGCATCGGGAGAATATTGTGGACCTGAAGCTGTAGAACACCGTACATATCAACCGCGTACAGAGCCTAAAGAAAAGCGTATCGAGCAAGCTTTAGAACTAATGAAAACTGCATCTAAGCCAATTTTCTATACTGGTGGTGGGGTTATCAATTCCGGGCCAAAAGCCTCTAAAGTTTTGCGTGAATTAGTGGCTGAAACAGGTTTTCCTATCACTTCTACATTGATGGGGCTTGGTGCGTATCCGGGTGAAGACGAAAAATTCCTTGGTATGTTGGGAATGCACGGATCTTATGAAGCCAATAATGCGATGCATGATTGTGATGTGATGATTTGTGTCGGTGCGCGTTTTGATGACCGTGTAACGGGGCGTTTGGATGCATTTTCTCCAAATTCTAAAAAAATCCATATTGATATAGACCCATCATCCATAAACAAGGTTGTGCGTGTTGATGTGCCTGTTGTCGGGGATTGTGAAAGAGCATTGAGCGCGTTGCTTGAAGGTTGGCGGGAGAATAAGAAAAGAACGCCTTCTCTAAAAGCATGGTGGAGCCAGATTAATGAATGGAAAGCACGTCAGTCTTTTTCTTATCCAAAATCTGATGAAGTAATCAAACCGCAATACGCAATTGAGCGGTTATATGAACTAACAAAAGAGCGTGATGACGTTTATATCACGACTGAAGTTGGTCAGCATCAAATGTGGGCTGCGCAACATTTTAAATTCGCAGAACCAAATCATTGGATGACTTCTGGTGGACTCGGGACTATGGGCTATGGATTGCCGGCGGCTGTAGGTGTGCAAAAAGCACATCCGGGTGCGCTTGTGGTTGATATCGCTGGTGAAGCTTCTATCCAGATGTGTATGCAAGAATTTTCTACTGCTATTCAGCATAAATTGCCGGTGAAAATCTTTATTCTAAATAATGAATGGATGGGCATGGTTCGGCAGTGGCAGCAATTATTGCATGGTGAACGATACTCTAGTTCTTATTCTGAAACATTGCCGGATTTTGTGAAGTTGGCAGAAGCTCTTGGTGGGCATGGAATAAAGTGTAGCGATCCAACAAAGCTTGATGATGCACTTCTTGAAATGATCAACCATGACGGACCTGTGATTTTTGATTGTATGGTTGAAAAAGCAGAAAATTGTTTGCCAATGATCCCATCGGGTGCCGCACACAATGAAATGATCCTGTCCGATATAACAGGTGATGAGATTGATGAAGCTGGAAAGCAGCTTGTTTAGGGCATGGCTGAAGGAGTTACGAACATGACTGATGCAGAAATTGAAGC